>JAKVKY010000033.1 GCA_022484685.1 Acidaminococcaceae bacterium
CGGCACCGGCGGCGAATTCCATGCCTCCATAGATAATTTGCGTATTCACAAGCTGGTCTACCACCAGCTGTTAGCGGACGGCCATATCAAGAATAAGGTTGTCCATATTGATGACGCGCATCTGGAAGAAAAAGAAGGCCAGTCTGATAAAGGCTTTATCGCCATGGGCGGCGATATCGACTTTGGCAAACGGACTCTGAAACTGGAATTAGGCGGCAGAGATGCCAACCCTGCCATCATCACGGCCGTGATGAAAGATCCGGTAGCGATGACAGGCACCATGAACATGGCCATGCAGCTTTCCGGCAGTTTTGATAACCCGGTGGGCAATGCTTCCGTGGAAATTGATAACGGCACGATTGCCAACGTCTCTTTGGATAAAGCTGTTGCCATGTTGTCGTTAAAAGACGACAATGTGAAACTGGAACAGGTTTTCCTGACCAGGACGCAGTACAAGCTGAGTGCCTACGGCAACCTGCCGGTGGATTTGTTCCGGGCGGCAGAGAGCAGACATAATCCTAACGCCCAGATGAATATTAAGGTTAACCTGGATGAAGCCGGCTTAGGCATCTTAAGCGCCGTGAAAGGCGTGGACTGGGCCGTTGGACCTACCCAGGGCTCGGTAGTGATTTCCGGTAACCTGGAAGAACCGCTGCTGAATGGTAAGATTGCTGTCAGTGACGGCGCCTTGAAACTGAAGAATGTCAATACCTTGATCGACAAGCTGGACCTGGACGTACAGTTTGCCGGGAATAAGGTGCTCATTAATAATATTTCCGCGGCCCTGGGCAAGGGGACGGTGGTGGGCAGCGGTACCTACGCCCTGCGCAGTACGGCTAAGGAAGCTTATCACTTTAACCTTAAAGCCAAGAATGCGGACCTGGATGCGAATATCTTTAAGGGCCGCATCAATGCGGATGTAGCTGTTTCGCCCCAGTCTTACAGGGTGAACCGGCGGGCGGTGGGCTCCGAGAAAGAAGTTTATGGCTACCGGCCTTTCGTGAAAGCGGATATCCGGCTGGATGATGTTTTGGTTAATATGCCGACGGTACCTTCGTTTGGCGACAGTGACAGTAATATGGGCCTGGATGTTAACATCACCCTGGGGCCGAAGGTGCACTTGTTTAACAAGTATCTGTATAATATGTGGTTGAAAGGCGGCCTGCATATTGGCGGCAGCACCCGCTATAAGATCCCTACCGGCAGCGTGGAAGCCACCAACGGTACCGTCACTTATCTGCGTACGGTCTTTAAACTGGACAAGGCGGTGGCTCATTGGACGGAGCCCGGTACCATCCTGCCTCATGTGGAAGTAGAGGCTACGACCAAGTTTAACCGCTACCGGATCCTGCTCAAGATTGACGGCGATCTGTCCGGCGATTTGGGTACGAATCTGACCAGCGATCCGCCGTTGTCGAAATCGGCCATCATGAGGATGCTGACCCTGCAGCGTGTTTCTGCCGGCAGCGATGAGGTAACCGGTGCCGATTTGCAGAATATGTTGACGGCTGGTCTGGAAACAGCGCTTTTAGGTGATGTGGAGCAGTTTATCCGCCAGACTTTCGGTATCGACCAGTTCCGTGTCTACATGGGACGGCTTAATTCCGGTGTGGATATTGATGCTTCCAAGACCAGGGATTTGACACCGGAGGAGCGGAGCCAGTATAATTTCCTTGTAGGTAAAAATGTGACCGACCGCTTATCCGTAGGTTATACGGCCAGCTTCAACGGCCAGTACAATAACCTGTATACCCAGTATGCCGTCAGCGACCATATTAACTTTACGGCGGCCAAGGATCAGGATTCGCGGAAGAAAGTCAGCCTGGAGTATCGTATTTCGTTCTAGGAAAGAGGCTAACCAGCTTGTTACAGCAATATCTGGAAGAACTAAAAAAAATACCGCTTTTGTCCCGGGAGGAAGAGAGCCGGTTGTGGGAACAGGATGCCGCCGGCGATACGGCCGCGCACCAAAGGTTGATCACATCTTATCAGCCGCTGGTCTTTAAACTGGCTATGGCCTTCCGTCTGCCGGAAACTCAGACCCTGGAGCTGATCCAGGAAGGGACCCTGGGACTTTTGGAAGCCGCGGAAACTTATGACTACCGGAAGGGGGTAGCGTTTAGTTTGTATGCTACCCACAGGATCAAAGGTTGTATGTATGATTTCCTGCAGCAGGAGCAGAAGGCACGCTACCTGTCCCTGGATGTGGAAAATGAGTTTGGGCGCACCCTGGCGGAAAGTCTGCCTTCGGAATTGCTGGGACCTATGGAGATAGCGGAGCGGCATGCCCTTTCCGAAAAGGTGATTTTGGCGGTGGGACGCCTGCCGGCTAAAGAAAAGCTGGTCCTGGAGGGAATTTTTATCGAGAACAGGAGCATCGCGGAGATGGCGGAACTTATCCATGTGAGCACGGGGCATATCTACCGGCTGCAGGAGCAGGGTGTCCGGCGTATCCGGGGCATGTTATCCAAGTTCATGCAGGAGTTTAAAAAAGATTAAGCAAGAAAAAAAGTGCAAGTGAGCTTTAAAGAGGTTAAAAGACCTCTATTATATCCATAATCGTTTTAAAATAACTTATTTTTGCCAAGTGAAAAAATAAGGGCAAAAAAGGATTATAATATAAGTTATCCCAATTTATTAATTTTGGTTGGGCAGAAGAAACCAGAAGGGAGTCAAGCCATGGGCGAGCGTAATTCTTTATGCGAGCGTATCCGCAATGCCAGGGCTAATCTTGCTAACGCCGAGCAGAGTTTTCAGGCCAAGCAGGATGTCCGCGGCGAGTTGGATTTGATGCTGGCAGAAGCTGAGATGCAAAACTTGCGCAAACGGCGTAGCAAACGGATGCTGTGGACAAGACAGCTCCTGGCTGGTCTCTGCGCCGTGCTGGTACTTCTGGGTGGGTACGGAGGCTGGTTATGGGCCCAGGCCCGGGAAAAAGAAATCCCGGAGGTGACGGCGGCGACGGCAGCGATTCAGGTACAACCTGGTTCGCAGTCCGGCAGCGCTGGTACCCTGCAGGCAGGGCAGGCAGCTAATGCCCCGCCGGCAGCAGTGGCGCCGCAGGTAGCGGCGACTCCGGAAAAAGTTGCGACAGTCCCTGTAGCTCAAGTACAGGAAACGCCAGCAGCTCCAGCCAGGCAGACAGTAACGCCTGAGGCAGCTCCGGTACGGCAGGTACAGTCACCGGTCAGCGTACAGACACAGACTAAGGTCCAGCTTTCTTCACAACAGTTGCATCAGCTGGTGCGCTCCGGCCGCCAGACTTTAAATAGCAGTAAATAAATAGTAGTAAATAAATTGAAAACCAGTTAAATGGGGAGGACCACATAATGAACAAGAAACTCTTAGCAATGCAGTTAAGCGCAGGCTTTGCCGCAGCCTTCCTGGCCGTGGCGCCTGTATATGCCGAAACTAACCCGACGATGTCCCAGCCGGTATCTGCCAGTAAGAAAGGCAGCGTGATACTGCCGAAAGCGGAACCCAGCGGCAACATCAGCGTACCGGCAGGACGGGATAATGCTAACGCGAACCCGGCGGCGGAGCTGAAAAATGCACCTACCAGTGTCACTGTAGGCGCCCACGAAGCTATCGCTCCTTATGTGGGACAGACCATCACCAAGGTTTCGGTGACCGGCAACTCCCTCATTAAGACAGCGGACGTGATGACGGCGGTCCGGATTAAACCGGGCACCAAGCTGACCGAGGAAGGCATCAATAAAGATTTACAATCCTTGTACGAGATGGGCTGGTTCTACGACCTGGCGCCCAGCTTCCAGAAAGTTCCGGAAGGCGTGCAGGTTACTTATCATGTGAGCGAGAACCCCATTTACAAAGGCCTGGAAATTAAGGGCAACAGCAAGATGAGCAAGGAGCAGATTGCCAAGATTTTTGATATGGCTACCGGCAAGATCCTGAATATCCGTCAGGTCAATACCCGTGTGCAGCGCCTGGAAGCAGAGTATAACCAGCAGGGTTATATCCTGGCCCGGGTCACGGATTTAAAGATGCGTCCGGACGGCATCCTGGAAATCTATGTGAATGAAGGCATCATCGAAGGCTTTAAGGTTAAAGGCAACGTCAAGACCAAGGATAAGGTCATCCTGCGGGAAATCCGCATGAAGAAAGGCGATCCTTTTAACGCCAAGATTGCCCGCCGCAGCATGCAGCGTATTTACAACCTGGGTTATTTTGAAGACGTGAACATGAAACTGAATCCCGGTCGGGAACCGAACGCCGTGGAGATGGAAGTAACCGTGGTAGAAGGCAACACTGGTACGTTCGGTATCGGCGCCGGCTACAGCGATGCGGATGGCTTCATCGGCATGATCTCCCTGGGCGATAAGAACTTCCGGGGTACCGGTGATTCTATCAACTTACGTTGGGAATTCGGCGGCAACGAGTACAACAACAGGAACTATGAACTGTCTTATACCAAGCCCTGGATTGACCAGAAGGAAACTTCGGCTACATTCACCATCTACGATATGACCAATGAATATGCCGATTATAACCGGGACGCAGATGAGATTGCCCGCTACGATAAGCAGCGCCGGGGCCAGGAAATTACCCTGAGCCGCAAGACGGACAACGAATTTATCAGCAACTATATTACCTTAAAGAATCGTAATGATACTTATAAGGGAACGGCCAGCGGTTATGAGAATGATACCCAGTATTACGAGTCGTCTTATGACAGCAAGGTTACGGGCGATGAAGGCAAGACGGCTGCAGAACGCCGGGACGAGAACTTCGGCGTGACCAGAAGTATCACCTTGTCCAGGGTCTTCGATTCCCGTGATAATATTTATGATCCTCATGAAGGCAAACGTAATTCTTATTCTGTGGAGCAGTCCGGTTTAGGCGGCGACTTTACCTTTACCAAGCTGGCTGTAGATTACCGGTATTATTACCGTCAGCACGGCGAGAATGTTATCGCCATGGAATTAGGAGCCGGTTATGCCAACGGCGATATGCCGCTGAGCCAGCGGTTCTCCATGGGCGGCGCTGATACCCTGCGTGGTTACAAGGATGACCAGTTCCGCGGCAACAGCATGCTGCGCGGTACGGTAGAATATCGTATCCCTATCGTGAAGAAGGTGCAGGGCGTGCTGTTCGTAGATAGCGGTTACGCCTGGGATAAACGTTACGATGAAAAGAACTTTGACCTGGGCTTGATCAAGGTCGGCTACGGCATCGGCATGCGGATCAGTTCTCCGTTAGGACCGATCAAGCTGGATTACGGCCGCGGCGAAAACGGCGGCAGGTTCCACTTTAGCTTCGGCGGCCAGTTCTAATCCGGCTGCAGCAGCTATGAAGAAGTTGGTAATGGCCTTGTGCCTCTGTTTGGTGTGGGCTGCGGCCGCCTGGGCCGAACCCGTGACAGAGGTGCAGGTGGTGGTTAAAGACAGCCGGGGCGGCACCAGTACCCAGCTGCTCCAGAAAATGACGGAAAGCATGCAGGTAGTGGCGCAGCAGTTATTTCTGGGCAAGGGTACGGAAAAAATCGCCGGCGACCTTCCCGGTTACGAGAAGTTGTTAGGCGAGGTAGCGGACAGGGTCCTGACCGGCTACACCACGGAAAAGGTGGCGCTGGCGCCGGGCAAGACCACGGTAGTTACCTTCACCATCCTGCCCTGGAGTAACGTGATCCACAATCCGACCATTGATTTACAGTTTTCCGGCGTCAGTCCTGCCATGGCCACGTACCTGCAGGAGAAGATGCCCGGTTTAAAAGCAAGGCTGGCCGGAATGCTGGAAGGCGCGTCCCTGGATGCGGTGGACTGGGCGGGCAGCGTCCTGCGTACTCAGATCCGCAGCGAGGTGGAGCGTGAGCTGCCGGAGTTTAAGGCGGCGGTAGACCTGGTGGAACAACAGGACCAGGTCATCCTGCAGGTAGTGGTGTACCCCGTGGGCGAAGTAGTCCGCCGGGTACAGTACGAGATGCTGTCCCGTTCCGTGCCGAACGTGCTTTTAATCAACATGAAGGACCGTTATGCGGAAAAGATGAATAACCTGCGGGGTTTGCCGGTAAGTTTTGTGGCGCGCAACCGCCGGGAACTGGAAAACATGTTCCTGGAACAGCTGCGGGACGAGCAGATGGTCAGCGATTATCACCTGACCCCGGCCGTATCTTTAGTACCGGGTGTGGATTTGCTGGCGGACTTAACCGTGGAATCCAAGGATTATAAGATCTGGTTTGAAGGCTACGGCGATATCGGCCGCCGGGACAACAATTTATCCGGCCGCGCCCATATGGGCCGTTACTTCTCTCCCAATGACGAAGTCTTTGGCGAGGTGGGCGTCAAGCTGGATGATGTGGCCTGGGATTTCAGCGGCGGTTATGCCTGGCATGAAGGCAAGACGACCCTGTCGTATATGCGCCGGGCACCTACAGCCGAGAATGTCTACCGGGCCGAATACGATTTTGGCCCCAAATGGCGGCTGCGGTATGAGTACTGGAGCGGCAGCAACGTGAAGGAATATGCGGTGCGCTACCGGATCCATGAGTTCTTAAGCGGCGAATATGTTTACTCCACGGATAAATCTTATTTCCGGATTGTGGGCAACCTGTAAGAGGGGCTGGTCCAGGTTTTTGGAAATTTGATTGGAGAAAATCTGTGAAATGGTTGAAAGAATTGGGCTGTACTGATATAATAACTAAGTAAATTTAGAAGAAAGCAGGTATTTTTTATCATGATGGAAAAATTGCGTGACCCGAAAAATGTGAAATTTATCTCTCTGCTGATTGCAGCTATTTTCGTTATCGGTTGCTTTACGATTGCATTGACCTCCGGCGGTTTTGGCGGCAACGTGGCTTCGGCTGCGTCCAGCAACTCCGCTATCGGCGTGGTTAACTACCAGATGCTGGTTTCTCAGGCTCCGGAGCTGGCGACGATCAGAAACACCATGCAGACGGAAATCAAGAACACCCGTGACGAATTTAATGAGAAGAGCAAGAACATGAACGCTACGGAAAAAGAGCGTTACTACAAACAATTGCAGGAACGCCTGGGCAACCGGGAAAAAGAACTGATGGATCCGGTGATCAAGAGTATTGAAGCCGCCATTAAGAAAGTGGCTGACAAGAAGGGCCTGTCCGTGGTAGTTGATAAGAATACCGTTATTTATGGCGGTACCGATATTACGGATGAAGTTTCCAAGTCCATGACCAGCGGTGCGAAGAAATAATGAAAGGAGGCTCTTGTGAGCCTCTTTTCCCATGTGTTGAAGAGGTGGAATTATGCGTTGGCTGACAATTTTCATAATGATTGTGGCAATGCTGACTTCCGCCTGCGGTATACATGGCGGCGCTACTGATGACAAGATTGCGGTTGTGGATTGGGATAAGGTTTTAGCAGCCCATCCCAAGCAAGAACAACTCAAGGCTGCCAAAGACGCGTACGATGCCCTGGTCTTTAACCGGCGGAACCAGGTGGTTACCGGGAAGACACAACTGGCGGCTCTGGCGCGTTTGCAGCAGTTGAAACAGAACAGCAAGCAAAATTTTTTGGCGGCAGATTTCAATACCCGGCTGGCTGAACGGGAAACCGTGGAGCAGGATAAACTGCGGGCGGCGTACCGGGATGCTTTGACCAAGGCGCAGGCTTCGCTGACGCAAGATGAACAGCGTCAGGCGGATGAGTATAAGTTAAAGCTGTTCAACCTGCGGTTGCGGTACGAGTCTTTGCACTTGAAAAATGCGGAAAGGGCCAAGCTGAAAGCCGAGATTGATCAGCTGGAAGCAGCCCGTAACGCTTTCAGGTATAAACTGGTACAGCGTCAGCAGGCGGAAGTTGCCAGGATCATGGAGCCACAGCGGGCGGCAGCCAGAGAGAGGATGCAGGCCTATGCTGAAGAACTGCACGCACAGATGCGCAGCGAGATGCAGCAGGGCGTGGCGAAAGATGCGGCGGCCTTTGCTCAGACCCCGGACCAGTTTAAAGATTTGCTGGCGTCGGTGGATAAAGAGCTGGACAACAGGCAGCAACTGGTGGATAAGCTGCAGGATGCCATGAAAAAAGATGTGGAAAGCGCTGTGATGAAGCTGGCTAAGAGCCGTCATTACACGGTGGTGTTCCATAAATACCGGGTCAACGTTAAAGCTGACGATATTACCCAAGACGTGATTAGCGAGTTAAAAAATATGAAATAACAAGGAAGGTTAAGAGCAATGAAAAAAGTAATCGCTGGTTTGATGATCGCATGTTCCCTGCTGGCTTTTGGCTGCAGCAGCCGTAACGCAGATTTTGGCGTGGTCGACATGAAGAAGGTTGAAGAACAATCCCAGGTGGTTAAGGATATGAAGGCGGATTATGCCAAGAAGGCACAGGAACTTCAGGCCAGCCTGGAAAAAGATACCCAGGGCAAGAGCGCTGAAGAAGCGCAGAAGATCGTGCAGGATAAGTCTGCCCAGATGCAGGTTATGCAGTCCGAGGCCCAGAACAAGTTAAAGGCCAGCCTGGATACTGCCTTGACCCAGATTGCCAAGGAAAAGAAGCTGGGCGCCGTGCTGTATAAGGAAGTAGTACCGCAAGGCGGCGTAGATATTACCGACGAAGTTATCAAGAAAATGAAATAAGGGTGCAAAACCCGTTCGGGCGCGTCTTAAAAACACCGCCCGATTTTTTTAAAACAGGGGAGGATAACATGGAAAAGACATTACAAGAACTGACGACTTTCCTGGGGGGAACCCTGGAAAATGATCAGCCGCAGCTGAAGGTAACCGGGGTAAACGGTTTGGTGGAAGCCGGACCGGGTGATATTTCTTTTGCCGTTCCTCCCTATGTTGAAGTTTGCCATAAAAGCAAGGCCGGGGTCATGATCCTGGCGCCTGGCGATCCCGGTTTAAAGGATCGTCCGGTGATCAGGGTAGCTAATCCCCGGGCAGCTTTTGCCGCGCTTCTGGAATTGTTCCGGGCGCCGGAAGCGGTAGCCCGCGGCATCAGCGCTCAGGCTTATGTTTCCCCCAAGGCCAGGGTGGGCAAAAATGTTTCCATCCAGGCTTTTGTCGTGGTGGAAGATGATGCGGAGATTGGCGACAATACGGTACTTTATCCCCATGTTTATGTGGGCAGGCACTGTAAGGTAGGGGCCGATTGTATTTTCTATCCCAGCGTGACGGTACGGGAACGCTGCGTGGTAGGTAACCGGGTGATCTTACAGGCCGGCTGCGTTATTGGCGGCGACGGCTTTGGTTTTATCACCACCAACGGCAAGCACAGCAAGGTACCCCAGACCGGCAACGTGGTTCTGGGCGATGATGTGGAAATTGGCTGTAATACCTGTATCGACCGCGCCACGGTGGACAGTACTATCGTGGGCGCCGGTACCAAGATTGATAACCTGGTGCATCTGGGACACAACGATGTGATTGGCGAGAACTGCCTGCTGGTTGCTCATGTGGGCATCTCCGGCAGCGTGACGGTGGGTCATAACTGCACCTTTGGCGGTCAGTCCGCAACGGTGGGTCATATCAAGATTGGCGATAACTGCACCTTTGCCGGCCGGACCGGTATCATCAGCGATACGCCGTCGAATTCTATCCTGGCAGGTTTCCCGGCCCAGCCCCATATGGACTGGCTGCGGCAGCAGGCGAACCTGCGCAAGGTGAATAGCCTGGTGCAGCGGCTTAAGACGCTGGAAAAAGAACTGGCCCAGCTGAAAAAATAAGGGCCGTCCCGGGAACTTGATGTTAAGTAGGTGCTGGTAATGGTCGCGTATTACGTGATGAAGCTCATAAGTAAAATAATCTGTTTACTGCCCTGGTCCGTGTGTCTGGTTTTAGGCAACGCCCTGGGCGCTTTGGCTTTGAAGATTACGCCGGCCTGGCGTTTAGAGATGGCGGCGGCCAATATTCAGGAGTGTCTGGGATTAGGCCCGGCAGCAGCCAAAAAGGTGGCCGACCAGAGCCTGGCCAAGTTTGGCCGGATGATCATGGAAGTGCTGCGGTTCCCGCTTTTGAACGCCGAGACCATTGAGCAGAAGGTCCGTGTGGACGGGCTGGAACATTTGCAACAGGCCTATGCGGAAGGCAGAGGCGTGATCATGGCTACGGGCCACTTTGGCAACTGGGAACTTTTAGGGGCCACGGTGGGACTGCACGGTTATCCCATGATGAGCATTGCCAGGAAACAGAATAACGGCGCCATGGACCGCTTTATCAACGAGTACCGGGAAATGGTAGGCCAGAAAGTAGCTTATAACCGGGGCGAAAACGAAGTCCTGGCCTTAAGCCGGATGTTGAAAGAAAAAAAGCTGCTAGGAATTCTTTACGACCAGGATACCAATGATGTGGGCGTGAAGATTAAATTGTTCGGGAAAGAAGTGATTACCCCGGCCGGTCCGGCGGTTTTCTCCCGCATGTTTAAGGCTCCCATCCTGCCGATTTTTATGCATTACGATGCAGACGGCAGCTGCCGCGCCAAGATTTACCCGCCGCTCTATGCACCCAAAACCAGGGACAAAGAGCAGGATTTATTTGTGGTGACGGAGAAGTTAATAAAGATATTGGAAGCTGAGATCAGGGCGAACCCGCCCATGTGGTTCTGGGTACATGACCGCTGGAAGGATGGACGCCAGCGGTTTCAACATAAATAAATTTTGTAAGCGGAAATGAGGAGATAGTTGATGCAGAAGCAAGTTACCCTGGCAAAGGCGATGGAGTATGAAGGCGTAGGCCTCCATTCCGGCAAGCCCGTGGTCATGAAGTTGTGCCCGGCGCCGGAAAATACCGGTATTGTTTTTAAGCGGATGGACCTGGAAGGTCAGCCCGTGGTACATGCCCGGGCGGAAAAAGTAACTTCCACGCTGCGTGCCACCACGCTTACCGAAGGTGCGGCCCAGGTGTTCACGGTAGAACATCTGCTGGCGGCTTTTTCCATGCTGGGCATCGACAACTGCCTGGTGGAGATGAATGCACCGGAGCCGCCTGTCATGGACGGCAGCGCCGCCGCTTTTAGCGATTTAATCCTCAAGGCCGGCCGGGTGGAACAAAAAGCTGACCGTTATGTTTATAAGGTGCGGCAGGCCTTTTCCGTGTACGACGGCGATAAGTCTTTGATCATCCTGCCGTATAACGGCTTCAGGATTTCTTTTACCTCCATCAACGAGCATCCCCTGCTGGGAACCCAGTTCTTTGATATCGACCTGACCGAGGCCAGCTTCTTAAAAGAGATTGCGCCGGCCCGGACCATCGGTTTTATGAAAGAGATTGCCCAGATGCAGAAGATGGGCCTGGGACTGGGCGGCAGCCTGGAGAACGTGGTCATCTATGATGATACCAAGGTCCTGTCCAAGCTTCGCTTTGAGAATGAGCTGATCCGGCACAAGATCCTGGACGTGATCGGCGACATGTACCTTTTAGGTCATCTCCAGGGACATATCATTGCCGTAAAATCCGGACATACGTTAAATTCACAACTGGCCAAACAGATATATGAACACAGAATTAAGGAGGGGAACCCCATGGCTATCAGACTTGACATCAATGAGATTAAAAAGATCCTGCCGCACCGTTATCCGATGCTGCTGGTAGATCGTATCCTGGACCTGGAACCCATGAAATGGGCGGTAGGCATTAAAAATATTACGGCCAACGAGATGCAGTTCCTGGGACATTTTCCCAACGAACCCATCATGCCGGGCGTGCTGTTAATCGAGGCTATGGCCCAGGTAGGCGGCGTAGCTATGTTGTATCCCAAGGAAAACCGGGGCAAGATTGCCGTCTTCGGCAAGATTGATAAGGTACGTTTCCGTAAACAGGTGGTGCCCGGTGATCAGTTAGTGACCCGCTGCGACGTGATTAAGACCAAGGGCAACATGGGCGTTATTCATTGCGAGGGTAAGGTAGACGGGGTCGTAGCCTGTGAGTGTGACTGCTTCTTTGCTATTCAGGAACGGAAGGTAGACAATCCGGTCTGAAATAAAGACCTAGATGGTTAAATTGGGCAGGAAAACTGTCCTAAACTTATAAAAAAATCCAAATACATCTAAATATAACTATATTTTGGTGGCGAATAACCAGTCAGATTTATGATTATATACTAGAAGTATTGTTTAGCTGTGAGGGCTAAGCACAAAAACGAGTATTGAGGAGTGAAGGAAATGGGTTCGTTAGTGACGCCTTTGCGTAAAATCCACCCAACCGCCGTGGTCGATCCGGGCGCGGTGATTGGCAAAAATGTGGAAATAGGTCCTTATGCGATCATTGAATCTGACGTGGTTTTAGGTGATGGTTGCGTGGTTATGCCCCATGCTGTGATTTATAAATACACGACGGTAGGTAAAGACTGCCGTTTCTTTCCGGGCTGCGCCGTAGGCGGCGAACCCCAGGATTTAAAGTTTGCCGGCGAGAAAACCTCGACGGTGATCGGTGACGGCTGTACTTTCAGGGAATGCTGTACCGTCAGCCGTGCTACCGGAGAAGGCAATGCGACCAGGATCGGCAACAACGTGCTGATGATGGCTTATACCCATGTGGCGCATAACTGCCAGGTGGGCAATAATGTGATCATGAGCAACGTGGCTACCTTAGCCGGACATGTCATCGTGGAAGACCGTGCCATTATCGGTGGCCTGACTGCGGTGCATCAGTTCTGCAAGATTGGTCGTAACGCCATGGTTGGCGGTATGGCCCGCGTCTCCCAGGATATTCCTCCTTTCATGATGGTTTCCGGAGATCCGGCTTTCGTGTGCGGCCTGAACAGTGTAGGCTTGGCCCGTGCCGGTATGCCTCCCGAGATCCGCAGCCAGCTGAAAAAAGCTTTCCGGATTCTCTATCGCAGCGGCCTCAGCCTGCAGGAAGCTATTGATACCATGGAACAGGAACTGGACAGCAGCGAGCCCGTTGAACATTTGATGCGTTTCCTGCGCAATGTTGAACGCGGTATTATCCGTACGCGCAGAGAATAAGGCGGGAGCCCAAGATGGAAACATTAGGCCTGATTGCTGGTATTGGTCATCTGCCCGTAGATGTGGCAAGGTCGGCCAAGGACCAGGGTTATAAAGTTATCGCGGTGGCGGTGGTGCCGGACACAGATCCGGAATTGCCGGCGGCGGTAGATAAATTTTATCAGATTCATGTCGGCAAGGTCGGCAAGATCCTGGATACCTTAAAGTCCAACGGGGTTACCTCGGTAACCATGATTGGCAAGGTGACCAAGGAAACTTTGTACAAGGCGGGGGCCATCCTGCCGGATTTCCGGACTATTAAGATCCTGGCTTCACTGCCGGACCGGAAAGACGACACCATCATGAACGCGGTGGTCAAGGAACTGGAGGACGAAGGTCTGAAGGTCATGGACCAGACGGTGCTCATCCAGCCTTTGCTGCCGGCACCCGGCGTGTTGACAAAACGCCAGCCTACGGAACACGAACTGGCGGATATGGAATTTGGATTTGCCATGGCCAAGGAGATCGGCCGGCTGGATATCGGCCAGACCGTGGTGGTTAAGAACCGGGCTTTGATGGCGGTAGAAGCTATCGAAGGCACGGATGCCTGCATCTTAAGAGGCGGGCTCCTGGGTAAGGGCGGGGTCATCGTCGCCAAGACGGCGAAGCCGGCCCAGGATAAACGGTTTGACATGCCCAGCGTGGGTACGACCACTTTAAAATCCATGATCGAGGCCGGCGCTACCGGACTGGTGATGGAAGCAGGGCGCACCTTGCTGGTGGACCGGGAGAAAACCCTGGCGATGGCGGATGCCCATAAGATTACCATTATGGCTAAATAAAGCTGGCAGCTTGGCGAAAACCAGCGGCAGCGCTACAAAATTGATACTGCCAATGAGTACTGTAAAAATTAGTGCTAAAATTTGCCGCCAATAGTTGAAGAAAGTTCCTCAAAAAATAAAAAGGAAAATTATTGTGAACTAAGACCGAAGCTATACCTTCGGTCTTTTTTGTGTTATAATATATACTGACTAATTGTGTGTAAGCAGGCAAAAGTCAGCAAAGGAAAAAAGATGACGAAGATTTTAATTTCTGCCGGAGAAGCTTCAGGCGATCTCCATGCCGGCACGGTGACCAGGGCCCTCAAGGAACTGGAACCGGGCGTGGAAGTTTTTGGCATGGGTGGCAACGCCCTGCGGGCAGCCGGCGGCGAAGTCCTGTTTGATATTAAAGATCATAGCGTGATGGGTTTTTGGGAAGTCCTGTGCAAGCTGCCGGATATTTTTAAGCTGGAAGCGGCCTTCCGCAAAGTGATGCGGGAGCGCAAGCCGGACTGCCTGCTCACCATCGACTATCCCGGGTTCAATATGCGTTTGGCCAAGCAGGCCAAGCAGCTGGGTATCCCGGTAGTGTCTTTTATCGCGCCCTCGGCCTGGGCCTGGCGGCGCAGCCGTGCCAAGAACGTGGTCAAGGTGGTAGACAAGATTGCCTCCATCTTCCCCTTTGAATATGATCTGTACAAGGAGTATGGCGCCGACATCGAGTTTGTGGGCCATCCCCTGGTGGATATCGTGAAACCGCATCTGGATGTGGCGGCAGCCATGGACAAGGCGGGTAAGGTTCCCGGTAAGCCATTGATTCTTTTGGTGCCGGGCAGCCGCATGATGGAGATCAAACGTTTATTGCCGGTCATCTTGCAGGCGGCCAAGCTGCTGCAGGCTAAGCTGCCGGACATCACTTTTGCCATGCCCCGGGCGGATACGATTCCTAAAGAGGTCCTGGAAGGTCCCATTCGAGAGGCGGGTCTCCAGGTACAACTTACCGAAGGCGACACTTATGACGTGATGAGCGTGGCGGATCTGGCTCTGGCCACCAGCGGTACCGTGACTTTGGAAGCGGCGCTGTGCGGTCTGGGCTCGGTGATCCTGTACAAGACTTCGCCGGTCAGTTTCGCTATTGCCAAGCACGTGGTGGATATACCCAATATCGGGCTCCCCAACATTGTGGCGGGACGCCAGATTTTGCCGGAACTGCTGCAGGATGCCTGCACGCCGCAGGCGGTGGCGCAGGCGGCCTGGGATTTGCTCCAGCCGGCGCGCTTTAAACAGATGCAGGCGGATTTACAGGAAGTAAAAGAGAAACTGGGGGCGCCGGGCGCGGTGAAGCGGGTAGCGGAACTGGTCCTGAGGGTAGCCGCCGGTAAAAAATAGTTATTTCCCAGGCAATGCCGACTGGGAAGGTCCTGCGGGACTTATAAAAACGCTGGCAGAGGAGTAACGATGAATTTATATCTAAGAATCCTGAATTATGTGAAGCCTTATAAACATATCCTGGCCGCTGCGCTGCTGTGTACGGTGCTGGCTGCGGCCGGCAACCTGTACCTGCCCTGGATCATCAAGGACATGGTGGATAAGGTGCTTTCGGATAAAGACAGCATGATGTTAAATATGATCGCCCTCAGTATCGTGGTCATCTTTATTGCCCGGGGCATTTTCTACTACGGACAAAACTACTTGATGAGTTATGTGGGCCAGCATGTGGTCATTGATATCCGGGCTGAAGTTTTTAAGAAGCTGCAGCGCTTGTCCATGTCCTTTTACGATAAGAACAAGACAGGCACCATCATGAGTTATGTGACCAACGATGTGAACGCCCTGCAGGGCGCCATGGTAGAAAACACCATCGAGTTGGTGACGGAAGGTTTTATCCTCATCGGCTCTATCTGCGCCATGGTCTATTTGGACTGGAAGCTGACGGTAGTAACGTTCTGTACTTTCCCCATCGTGCTCTGGTTCATGGATTTCTTTGGCAAGAAGATTCGTTCTTCCGGCGGCCAGATTCAGGAAGCTACGGCGGATATCACCTCCGTGCTGCAGGAATCGGTTTCTTCCGCCCGGGTGGTCAAATCCTTCGTTCGGGAAGGTTACGAGATTGACCGCTTCGAGAAAGAGAACGAAGCCAATTTTACGGCCAATATGCGCAACGCCAAATATATGGCGACCCTGACGCCTGTCATCGAACTGGTGGCAGCCCTGGGCGTAACCGTCATCCTCTGGTACGGCGGTCATAACGTTATTGACGGCGTGACCACGGCCGGCTCCCTGATCGCCTTCCTGGTGTACGCGGTGAATATTTCCAATCCTATCAAGCGTGTGACCAGGACCATCGGCAACATCCAGAAAGCGCTGGCGGCTGCCGAGCGTGTCTTCAACGTGATGGACCTGCCGGAAGAGGTCAAGAACCTGCCGGGGGCCAAAGTCCTGCCCCAGGTACAGGGTGATATTGTTTTTGAACATGTTTCTTTTGCGTATAACACCGGGGAGGAAGTGCTCCACGATGTTTCCTTCGAGGTGAAACCCGGCCAGGTCATCGGTCTGGTGGGACCCTCCGGCGCCGGCAAGTCCACGATTGCCAGCCTGCTGCCGCGCTTTTACGATGTGACGGGCGGCCGCATCACGGTGGACGGCGTCGACATCAAGGATGTGACGCTGGATTCCCTGCGGGAACAGGTAGGTATCGTGCCCCAGGAGACGTTGCTGTTTAACGGTTCCGTATACGACAATATCAAGTACGGGCGCCTGGATGCCACGGAAAAAGAAATTATTGACGCGGCCAAGGCGGCCAATGCTCACGAGTTTATCATGGGCCTGCCCCAGGGTTATAAGACCCAGCTGGGCGACCGGGGCGTGAACGTCTCCGGCGGGCAAAGGCAGCGTATCGCCATCGCCCGGGCT
>JAKVKY010000034.1 GCA_022484685.1 Acidaminococcaceae bacterium
GTATCGCACAGCTTGGGATTGAGGCACCCGTTACAATGATGCAGGCAGCCGCACACAAAGAGCGCTACCCTGGCGCCGGGACCAACCTGTTCGTCGTGCTTCTTTAGCATTGCATAATTCATACGACCACTCCTCCCAGCCATTCTTGTAAAAACGCCGGCCCCTCACAGGATGACCGGCGTTTAAATATACCTGTATGCTATTATTTTACTCTTTTCTCTCTAAATACGCAACTTTTACACTGACTATATGGTCAGTTATTTAAAGAACTTAGCCCAGAAAGGATAACTGCTCAGCACCACCACTACCAGCAAAGCCAGTAAATCCCAGAGTGTAAACGGTTCCCGGGGCATATTCTTATACGTGTTGGCGCCAAAACCTTTCAGTTCCATGGACAGGGCCAGGGTTTCGGATTTAGCTACGGCGCGCATAACCAGCGGCCGGATAACCACCACATAACTTAAGAGATGCTGCAAGGCGTTGGACCGGTTGGAATAACCGCGGCAGGATTGGGCATCCAAGGTCACGGAACTGTCTTCCAAAAAGTTCGGCACAAAGCGCAGGGCCGTGGTCAGCATAAATGCATATTCCACCGGCAGATGGAAACGGTCTACCAGAGTTTTGGCGATATCCTGAATCTTGGTGGTGGAAAGCATGCACAGGAAGGCCATGGTCATCACTAACATCCTGAGACCGCCAATCAGAGATACGGTCAAAGAAGAACCGAAGAGCATCTGTAATAAAACCATCATCCCGGTAAAGACGCCCAGACCGCCGATAGCGGCCAGCATCATCCGGTTATGTTTCACGTACAGCAAAAGTACCAGCTGCAGCACCAGGATCGTGGCTACCGCTTTCACCGGCAGGATAAAGACCCAGGCGGTGATGGCTAACGTGATGATAATCCAGCTAAACGCAGTGATTTTCATATTATTTAGCCTCCTTTGCTACAGTCGCACAAAATTCGTGGCAGTTGCTGGCGCTGACCTGAAAGGCCGCTGCCAGCACCGAAGCCAGCGGGCGCCGCAGGCCCCAGTTTTCCACCGGGTAGCTGCCTTCGAATAAGTCTTTAGGCGTACCGTCAAAAACTTGTTTGCCGTCGGTTAAGACCAGGGCGCGCCGGGCATAGCGCCGCACCACATCCATATCATGGGTAATGAGGACGATGGTGACGCCGTGCTTTTCGTTAAGCGCCTGCAGATATTCCATCATCTTGGCTTTTTCCGCCTGGTCCTGGCCGTTGGTAATCTCATCCAGGATCAAAGTTTTAGGCCCCAGGGCCAGTGCCGAAGCCACGCCTAAGCGGCGCTTCTGACCAAAGGACAACAGCCGGGGATAACTTTGCGCCAGGTCGGTGAGCTCCATAGCTTCCAGGGCATCGTCCACCTGTTTCTTCACGCTGTCTTCCGTCAGCTTCTTCACCCGGGGACCATAAGCTACTTCTTCAAACACCGTATCCGCCAAAATCTGCAAATCCGGATTCTGAAACACGTAACCGATCTTGTCGGCCAAATCCGCCGGTTCCATCTTCACAATATCGTTACCATCTACCAGGATCTGCCCGCTGCGGGGATGATCCAGGGCCATGAACAAACGAGTGAGCGTCGTCTTGCCACTGCCGTTGTGGCCTAAAAGCGCCACAAATTCCCCGTCGTTAATCTTACAATTGATATCCTGCAGCACCGGGATGCCCCGGCGGTAGGAAAAGTTAATATTTTTTGCTTCAAGCATGTGCCTGCACCCCGCCTTCAAAACCCTGGGCCTTCAGTTCGTCTACCGCATCCGCCGGTTTACGCCACAGGGAGAAATGAGCGCCGGTTTTGGCCGCCAGCTCGCCCCGCACCTGCCACAGTTCCGGCAATAGCACCCGCAGTTCCGGGTCGGCATACACCTGATCCGCCACTACCTCACAGGTACCGGCGGCGGCAATCTGACCGTCTTTTACAGCGATAAAGTTAGTTGCGTAAGGCAGCACAAATTCCACCCGGTGTTCGACAACCACAAAAGTGGTACCATATTCCTGGTGAATCTTGCTTAACAGTTTGTACAAACTTTCGGCGCCATCAGGATCCATGGCGCTGACCGGTTCGTCCAGCACGATAATTTCCGGGTGCACCGCCAGCACGGACGCCAATAACAATCTCTGACGCTGACCGCCGGACAACTCGTCCAACTGGTAATCTTCACGGCCGGGCAAACCTACATCTTCCAGAGCCTTACTGGTACGTTCCTTTACTTCTTCTGCCGGGAAACCGTGGTTCAAAAGACTGAATGCCACTTCTTCCCCTGCCGTCAGGGACACCAGCTGACTTTCGTAATCTTCCAGCATCAGGCCCACTTTCAGGGACAGGTCACTGACCCTTTTGCCCTTGGTACTCTCGCCTAAAACTTCCACATCCCCGGCGTAACTGCCACCCATGTAATAAGGAATGATCCCGGTGATAGCCTTGCACAAAGTAGTTTTACCGGCGCCGCTGGGACCGATAACCACGGTAAAAGAACCCTTTTCCACGGTCAGGTTAATATCCCGGAGGACCAATTTTTCATTAATATAAGCATAATAAAAATCTTTAAAGTTAATTACTGAGGCCATTATTCATTTTCCTCCTGACCTTGGGCGAAGAACAACTTGCGTACGGGTTTAAAAAGCAGGAACGTGATAACGCCGTTTAAAACACCAATCACAGCTACCAAAGGCAGCATGGCTTTATACCACACGGTAATAGGCAGACCCAGCACAAATTTTAAAATCAGGGTAAAAACGCCGCCGCTCACAAAGGTAGCACAGAAGCCCGTGATCAGAGGACGCAGTTTCCAGTTTTCCAGGCCGCTCATACACATAGCTTTAACTAACAGACAACAAGTAGTGGCGCCACACAGTTCGCTGGCAATATTTCCCAGAGGGAATGCGCTCTTAGACGAAGGCACCAGGGTCAGACCGGCGATAAAGCCGATACCCAGAGCCTGCTTAAAGGTGGGCCGCGTCAGATTAATGACGATAGAATACATAGCGATGGTCCAGTTAGGGGTAATGCCGCCCACATTGGGACTTACTGTATGTAAAATGATGCCGATAGCCAGCAGCATGGCAGTAATTGCTACCCAGCGATAGCCTTCCTGGGTGGGAGCAATCTTAATCAGCTGCGGTTTTTCTTTCTCCATAATGTCTCTCCTCTTTCTGCTTGTATGTTACAAGATTAAATAAAATATTAACATTTTGGTAAAAATATGTCAACCTAAGTCAGCTAAAAGTTGGACAAAATACCGTGATTCGAAAATGCCTGACCTTCAAATCCGGAACCACAAAAAACGCAGACTGCCGAAGCCGCCTGCGTTAAAATCTAAAAGCTTAAGTTGTCAATGCCGGCACCACTGCCACACCTCATAGGCCAGCCAGCCTACAAAGGCGCCGCCAAAATCCAGCAGGATATCACTGATCATCGCGCTGCGGCCCGGTGAAAACAACTGAATGTATTCATCCAGCACGGCCACGGCCAGGCTCAGGAAAAAGATATAGCCGGTAGCTGCACGCCGGGACACATGGAATTCCCTATAGGTGTTGCATAAGATCAGGCCCAGCATGAAAAATTCAAACAGATGGGCCAGCTTGCGCAAATCATGGTTCAGGTTCGTAGTGGGCAGATGGATATGCAGCGTGTTGGCAAACCCCTGGATATAAGAAGCCAGGAGCCTGCTGGCGCCATCCGACTGCACCGCCGGTAAGGAAGAATTATAAAAGATGAACGCTACCATCACTATGAGCAGCAGGAGCCAGATTAACTTACGCATGTGCCTTAACCTCTTCTAAATTTCTGGTCAGGGTTTCCAGGACCATCATGTTACAAACCACACCCACACCGCCGGGAACCGGGGTATAAGCGGCGGCCTTAGCGTAGCAGGCCGGGTCAATATCACCAGTGATACCTCCGCCCGGACGGGCATTAATACCGACGTCCACCAAAATTACACCGTCCCTGAGCATGTCCGGTTTCACAAAACCAGCCCGGCCCACGGCGGCGATTACCACGTCCGCACTTTTTATGATAGCACTCAGGTTAGCCGTTTTGCTGTGACAAATAGTCACCGTGGCGTTACGCTGCAGAAGCAGCAGCGCCACCGGTTTCCCCACCACGTTGCTGCGGCCGATGACCACCACATGTTTGCCGGCCACAGCCACTTTGTAATAATCCAGGATAGCCAGGCAGGCCCGGGGCGTACAAGGCCCCCATTTGCTCTGGCCTAAATATAATAGGCCGCAGTTCACCGGCTGCAGACAGTCCAAATCTTTTTCAGGGGCCAGGGCCGCACACACCGCCCGCTCATTAATCTGTTTGGGCAGGGGCATCATAGGCAGGATGCCCCTTACCGTGGGGTCAACATTTAGCTGCTGCACTGCGGCCAGCACTTCCGCCTGGGTGGAAGCTGCCGGCAGATTCAGTTTACGCACAGCGGCACCGACACTTTCTGTAGTCTTAGCCAGCCGGTCCCGGTAAATCTGTGAGGCCGGATCGTCCCCCACCGTCAGGATTGCCAGGGTCACCTGCGTACCCTGTGCCTTAGCGGCGGCAAGCTTAGCCTGCAAACATTCCCGGTACACAGCTGCTACCGGTTTGCCCTGCATGATAAGAGTTGTCATAGGATCTCCTTTGTAAAATTGTACCGCCGCCCGGTCAGGCAGCGGTAAACTCGTACACCGGCAGCATCTTGCTGCCATATTATTTAGAACAGGCCGCTGATAACACCGTCATCGCTGACATCAATCTTTTCAGCGGACGGTACCTTGGGCAGGCCGGGCATGGTGAGAATATCACCAGTGAGCACTACCACAAAGCCTGCGCCGGCACTGAGCCGACAATCCTTGACCTGCAGGGTAAAACCGGTAGGCGCGCCCTTCTTCGCAGGATCGTCCGACAAAGAATTCTGAGTCTTGGCCATGCATACCGGCAGTTTGCCGTAACCATGTTCCGTAAATTCCTTTAAAGCTTTCTCGGCGTTCTTACTGTATTCCACATCTTTGGCTCCGTAAATTTCCGTGGCAATCTTTTCTACCTTTTGTTTCAAAGACAAGTCCAGGTCGTATAAAGGTTTAAAGTTGGCTTTACCGCTGTCGGCCAGCTCCACCACTTTCTTGGCCAGTTCCACACCGCCCTCGCCGCCTTTGGCAAAGACGTCGCTTAAAGCTACCGGCACGCCCAGCTTAGCACAACTGTCGTACACAGTTTGCAGTTCTTCCTTAGTATCCTGGGCAAAAATATTGATGGCTACCACCAGAGGCACGCCGTATTTCTTAATGTTGCTGATATGTTTTTCCAGATTGCACAGGCCTTTCTTTACCGCTTCCACATTGGGAGTCTTCAAATCGGCCTTGTCCACACCGCCGTGCATCTTCAGTGCCCGCACCGTAGCCACGATGACCGTGGCATCCGGTTTCAAACCGGCGTAACGGCACTTAATATCAAAGAATTTTTCCGCGCCCAGGTCAGCACCGAAGCCGGCTTCCGTCACGGTGTAATCCGCTAACTTTAAAGCCGTTTTGGTAGCCATGATGCTGTTGCAACCATGGGCAATATTGGCGAAAGGTCCGCCATGGATAATGGCAGGCACGTTTTCAATAGTCTGCACCAGATTGGGTTTCAACGCGTCCTTTAAAAGGGCCGCCATGGCGCCTTGAGCGTTAATCATGGCGCAGGTTACGGGTTTCCCGTCATAATCATAAGCCACAATAATCTTGGACAGACGCTCTTTCAAATCATGTAAGGAAGTGGCCAGACAGAAAATCGCCATGACTTCGCTGGCTACCGTAATATCAAAACCGTCTTCCCGGGGTACGCCGTTGGCCTTTCCACCCAGGCCGACCACAATCTTGCGCAGTTCCCTGTCATTCATATCTACGACACGTTTCCACACGATGCGGCGGGGGTCAATATTTAATTTATTGCCCTGCTGAATATGGTTGTCCAGCATAGCTGCTAAGAGCATATGCGCCGAGGTAATGGCATGGAAATCACCGGTAAAATGCAGGTTGATATCTTCCATGGGCACCACCTGGGAATAACCGCCTCCTGCTGCACCACCCTTAACGCCGAACACTGGTCCCAGAGAAGGTTCCCGCAAAGCCACGATTGCTTTTTTATGAAGCTTGGCTAAGCCCTGAGCCAGACCGACGGTCGTAGTAGACTTGCCTTCACCGGCCGGTGTCGGCGTAATTGCCGTCACCAGGACCAGCTTACCGTTGGGTTTGTCCGCCAGTTTCTTGTACAGGTTCATGGACAGTTTCGCTTTGTAACGTCCATATAACTCAATGTCGTCCTCGCTGATGCCTAAACGTTTGGCAATCTCCGTAATCGGTAACATGTGGGCTTGTTGGGCAATCTCAATATCAGATAGCATGTTCATCCTCCTCATTAAATATATTTACACATTCTTTGTAAAAACAATCCTACAAGTAACAATCCCTTCCGTTGGTGTCGGGGACCCGAATTGAACCGGTACAAAATGCCGGTGCCAATTTACCTGAACCAGACCTTCACCTGGGCGCCCAGCCCTAAAGCTGTACCCGGCGGCGGTTCCTGCTGATAACTGGTACCGGAGCCGACAGGCACTAAGCGCATCTTACCCGGTTCCAGGATACTGGAAACCGTACGCACATCATAACCGGCCAGGTTGGGTAAAATCCATTTATCACCCTGCTGTTTAAGCTGCGGCACGGCGCCGCCTGCGGCCGGTCCGTCATGCACATCAAAGGACGGCAGTTCTTCTTTAACAGAAGGCTGTACGCCTTTGGCCACCAGTATCTGTTGCAGCGTATCCCTGAAGATAGGCGCCGAAACCTGGGAACCGTAGAAAGCGCCTTGGGGCCGGTCTAACATGACCAACATGGCGTATTTGGGTTTATCTGCCGGCACAAAGCCTACGAAGGAAGCGATGTACTGACCGGCGGCATAACCACCGTAAGGCGAAAGTTTTTCGGCCGTACCGGTCTTGCCGGCAATACGGTAGCCTTTAATACGGGCCGTCTTGCCGCCGCCTTCGCTCACTACTTTCTCCATCATCATGCGCATCTGCGCGGCAACGTCTTCCGTAATGACCCGGCGCACCACTTTTTTGCCGCCCCGTCTGATCACATCGCCGTTAGGCGCAATAATCTTATCAATAATATAGGGCTGCAAAAGTTCGCCGCCGTTGGCAATAGCGCAAATAGCCCGCAGCATCTGCAGCGGCGTTACCGCTACGCCCTGGCCGATAGCCATGGTAGCCACATCAGGCAGCACCATCTTTTTCGGATTATAGAGGATGCCGTCTTCTTCACCGGGTAGTTCGATACCCGTCTCTTTGCCAAAGCCAAATTTCTTGGCGTAGGCAATTTCCCGGTTCGCACCCAGCTTCAAGCCCAGCTGTACCATACCGGTGTTGATGGAATACTTAATGACATCCTGGAAATGGATAGCGCCCATACCGCTGCCATCCCAGTTGCGGATGGTACGGTCAGCCACCTGGATGCTGCCGTTATCCTGAATGGGCGTATCCGGCGACACGATGCCTTCGCTCATACCGGCGCAACCCATGATAGGTTTAAACACGCTGCCCGGTTCGTAAATGATACTGATACCACGGTTAAGCCAGGTTTCCTGGGCAAACTTGCCGTAGTTGTTGGGATCAAAAGTGGGCCGGCTGCCCATGGCCAGGATGGCACCCGTTTCCGGGTCCATGATGATGACGGCGGCGCCGGCGGCGTTAGTACGCTTCATGGCGTCGTCCAGGGCATCTTCCACCACAAACTGCATCTTGCTATCTATGGTCAGGTATACCGAAGAAACTTTGGGCGGCCGTTTATCCATCAGGCTGCTTTCCGCCACAGGGCGTCCCAGAGCATCCACTTTTTCTTCCTGATAGAACAAGGCACCTTTCAAGATTCCGTCCAAGGCCAGTTCCAGGCCGGACAAACCGCTGTCATCCTCGCCCACGAAACCCAGGACCTGGGCCGCCATAGATTTTTTCGTATAATAACGTTTACTTTCCTGTTCAAAATACAAACCCGGCAGCTTGTTGTCCTTAATGATCTGCGCCACGGCGTCAGAAGCTTTCGGCTCCAGCATCCGCTTGATGCGCACATACTCGCCTTCCCGGGAGAAATCCTTATACAGTTCGTCTTCGCTGATCTGCAGCGCCGGCGCCAAAAGTTTGGCTGCTTCCCGTTTTACATCCCGGGGCACCGCCTGGTCTTTTTTTCCCTTGGGGTTAATTACCATCTCTTTCGGGTTGGCGATAAGCGTGTTGGCCATGATGCTGACGGCCAGTTCTTCCCCGTTGCAATCCAGGATACGACCCCGGGGCGCCGTCTTTTTGAGATGGCCGGTAATCTGGGTGGTAGCTTTCTTGCCCAGTTCCGTAC
Organism: Acidaminococcaceae bacterium; assembly: GCA_022484685.1. GTDB lineage: Bacteria > Bacillota > Negativicutes > Acidaminococcales > Acidaminococcaceae > JAKVKY01. The sequence continues at coordinate 8,393 of JAKVKY010000034.1, forward strand.
CGCTGATAATCTGTACCCACAAAAGCCGCACCACCACGCCCAAAAAGATGCACATGATGACACCGCCCACCAGAGCCAGCCTGATACGGGCATCTTTCATAAAGAAGGGTTTGTGCATTATTCACCCCTCCTGACACCATGCGAGGTTACCACCCGGAGCTGGTGATGTTCTATAGGCGGCAGGCCTTGCGCCACCCGTTCTTCCATCTTTTCCCGCCGGCACTCGTCGTGGTACACCGAGATGACGAGACCGATACAGATCATATTGATGACCATAGAAGTACCGCCGTAACTGATAAACATCAGCGGCACGCCGATAACCGGCAGTAAGCCGCAAACCATGGCCATGTTAGCCGCAGACTGACCTACCAAAAGACAGGTCGCGCCGGCCACCAGCAAAAAGCCGCGGGCATCCTTGGTATGTCCGGCAATGCGGATCAGTGCCCGGGCAAAAATAACAAACAAGGCAATCAGAAGCAGGGCGCCCATAAAACCCCATTCCTGACAGAAAATCGCAAACGCAAAATCCGTGTGGGCCTCAGGCAGATAAAAGAATTTACTGCTGCCCTGTCCCCAGGGTACGCCTACAAAACCGCCACTGCCAATGGCCAGGATGGACTGTGCCAGCTGGTAGCCGGAACCCTGCGCATCCTTCCAGGGATCCAGCCAGGACAGGAACCGCTGTACCCGGTACGGTGCTAACAAAGCCAAGCCTATCAGGCCCACGATGCCGGCGCCGACCACTTTCACAATCTGGGACACCGGGATGCCGGCGATGACATACATCACCAACATCAGCGCCACCACGATACCCATAGTGCCCATATCCGGCTGCTTAAAAATCAGCACGCCAAAAACCCCGGCCACGAACATGGCTTTCGCCGAAACGTACCTGGTCAGGGAAATAGGTTTATTTTCTTTCAGGCGCTGGCCCAAAAAGCTGGCGGCCAGCATGACTTCCACCACTTTGGCCAGCTCGGAAGGCTGCAGGGAAACACCGGCAATATACAGCCATCTGCGTGATCCGTTGACCACCACGCCCACCACGTCCACCGCCAGGAGCAGCAGGAAAGTGATAGTACAGAGGATATTGATGAAGCGGCGGGACAGGAAAATTTTATAGTTCAGCTTAAAGCCGATGAGCCACATGTTCACCAGACCCAGGGCGCCCCACATCAGATATCGTTTCAAAAAATAGTAGCTGTCGTGGAACATGGCATCAGCGCGGACGAAGCTGGCGCTGAAAACGTTCATGCACCCTAAGGCCATCAAGATGAAAACTATGCTCAGGACCGCATCCCTGGGATTTTCCCAAATCATAAAACGCTTATTCATGCCTTCTGCCTCTGTTTAAAATGTGCCTCGCAAAAATTAATAGGCGTACCGGCGGAACTGAAACGTTCCTCGTATTCCGTCTGAACCTCGTTCTCGTACTTGCTGTGATGCAGATCAAAACTTATCGCTGTCAGTTCCATACCGTAAGCCCGAAATTCTTCCAGGGAAAAATCAAACAAAGCCCGGTTGTCGGTTTTAAAATGCAGGGAACCGCCGGGAGCTAACAGTTTTTCATACCGGGCCAGGAAATTATGATGGGTCAAGCGCCGTTTCGCATGGCGCGCCTTAGGCCAGGGGTCGCTGAAATTTAAATACAACTGCGCCACTTCACCCTCCGCGAACCATTCTTCTACATGCTCGGCATTACCGTACAGGATACAGACATTGGTAAGTCCGGCCTCTTTGGCTTTCCGGGCCGCAAAAAAGGCTACGTCCCGAGCCGTCTCGATGCCGATAAAAGCCTTTTCCGGATGGAGCGCCGCCATGCCGGTGATGAAACGGCCTTTGCCGCAGCCAATCTCCAGACAGATTTCCTTACCGGGAAAACGCTGCTGCCACTGACCGCGAAACCGTTCCAGTTTTTCCATATACAGATAGGATTCCAAGACCTCCGTAAGCGCCTTATCAATCCAGGGTTTCCTTCTCAAGCGCATACAGATACCTCACTTCAGTTTTTTCTTGTCCGCTTTTTTGGCCGCAGCTTTTTCGTCGCTGTTAGGGCCAAGCCTGTATTTTTTCAGATAACGGTACAAAGTGACCCTGCTTACATCCAGCATCCCGGCCAGCTTGCTGATGTTGCCACCGGCAGCTTTCCAGGCAGCGATAAAGGCATCTTCATCCGTCTTCCAGGATTTTTCCATAGCCTTATCGCCCGGCAGTTTGATATCTTCCGCTTCGATGATGCTGCCCGGAGTGTGGAAGAAGGCCTGCTCAATGACGCCCTGTAACTGTTTAATGTTACCGGGCCACCGGCAGCTGGTCAACATATTCAGCGCCTGCGGTGCTAATTTCTTAGCTGCCATGTTGTGCTGGGCACTCATCTCGGCCAGGATATGGTTGGCAATGACCTCGATATCCTTGACCCTTTCCCTCAGGGGCGGAATCCTGATTACCGTATCAATGACCATCTCATATAAATTGCGGCTGAAGAGACCTTTGTCCGCCAACCGTTTTAAATTAGAGTCACAAGCCGCGATGACGCGAACATTTAACGTCTTACGCACCTTGTTGCCCTTTTCCAGGCTGGGCAGACCGTTTTTCAAAGCATCGGCAATGCGGTCACCCATCTCTACCGGCAGCTTCTCAATCTCGTCCAGGAACAAGGTGCCACCCATAGCCAGTTCCAGTTTGCCGGCGATAGGCTGGTTATCTTTATCCAAGCTGCCGAAGAACTGCTCTGCCAGATACGCCTGGGGACCGTTAGTACATTTAACTACGATTAACGGCGCGGCTGCCCTAGGGCTGGCCTGATGGATGCCATGCGCCAGGCGCTGTTTGCCCGTGCCGGGTTCACCCTGCAGCAGCATGTTCTGCTCACCCCGGGCTATCCGGGAAGCCTTATGCTGCAGGCTCAGGAATTCTGCTGTCTGACCGACCATACTGTACAGACTGTAGCGGGAACTGTAGCCCGTAGCATGAGCAATAGTCGTTTTCAAATCTTCGATAGACATGGTCAGGACCACGGCGCTGTTCACCTCGCGCCCTACCTTGACCGGTACCACGGTAGTAATATCTTCATATGTACGGTCCTGAGTAATCCAGGTAATTTCTCTTCTATGGGTAGGCACGCCCCCCAAAGCCTTACGCACCGGAATATGTTCGTAGTTCAGGAACACATCTTCCATGCGTTCCTTGCCTTCCATGCGGGAGCGGGCGTTGTCGTTGCAGAACTTAATCTTTTCATTCTGATCTACCCAGAACACGCTGACCGGCAGTTCCGACATCATCAGCTGGTTGATACCCCAGTATTCCATCCGGGACAGGAACTGCTCTAAAGCAAATTTCATGGTCATGAGCAGCGACAGGAGCAAATCATAAGGCAGCTCATTCTGATCAGGGCAGGAGAAAGAGATAATATAGCGCACCTTGCCGTTCACATTCACAGGGCCGCTGAAATAATCAAAGCCGTGGCATTGTTTCACCCACATCTCCGGTCCGAACATCAGGAAAGCGGTGCCGCGTTCCATGGCCACGCTGATACTGGAAGTACCGATATCTTTTTCCTGCAGGCGCCAGCCTACAACATCGCCCAGCTGCGTCTTGGGGAAATAGGCCGCGTTGTATTCTTTCAGGCCGTAGCCCTGTTCATCCAGCAGCAGCATGCTCATATTATGGGCGGCAAAATGGTTGCGGACCTGGTCGAACAGACCGTCCACAAATTTTAGCACTGAGGCATTAGCCTTTAGCAGCGCCGTCAAGTCCATCTTGTTGAGCCGGGTAAGTCCGGATAAATTTTCCGTAGGCAAATTTAAATTACGGCACCGGAGCCAGGAGGTTTCTACCCAGGGATGGACATTGGTATCCACCAGACCCTCTTCCATAAATTTACTGTAATAAGCGGTGAGCTTTTCCTTATTACGTCTTTCACGAATCATGTGAACGACCCCTCTCTCTCTTCTATTTCTTAAAGTTTTTTACCCGAATCTATCTTGCAGTTATGGAACCGTTGGTCGCCAGCACACGTCTGGCTCCGTAGTAACGCGGGCCCCAGTAACTGTCATTTAACTGACAGAGCATCACGCCCCGTGAGGAAGTAGCATTCCAGAACTGGCCGTTACCGGCATAAATACCCACATGGGAAGCGCCTGGTTCATAAGTGGAGAAAAAGACCAGATCGCCAGGTTTAAGCTGGCTCTTCCGCACAGACATACCTTCCAAAAATTGAGTATCTGCCGTCCTGGTCAGCTGAGCGCCTCTTTGCCGGAACACGTACTGAACGTAACCGGAGCAGTCAAAGCCCCGGGGAGTGGTCCCGCCAAAATAATAAGGTACGCCTTTATAGCGTGCAGCCGTGCTCAAAATATCCCGGGCCTTAATCTTCTGGATGCCGGTCTTATCAAAAACACCCCAGCCCAGAGCTTCATATGTCTGTTCATCCAACTTGCCGGTACGTTTTAACTTGGCATGCTTCTGAAATTTTTTTAATTCCCTAGCCATCTCTTTGGTAAAATGGCCCTGATTATCTTCCACATCATAGCCTAACAACCGCAGTTTACGCTGAGCTTCCCGTACTTTCCAGCCGCTGTCGCCTACTTCGTACACTGCTTTATACGTAGTCGCCGGCTTTTTAGTTTCCCGGCGTAGTTTGGGAGTGCGCGTATGTTTTTTAGCAGCAGCCTTGGCCGTGACGGAGGGCAGAGCCGGTTGCACCGGCAGCTTGGCTGTGACACCTGGTACCGGGACCTTGGGTGCTGGCGCCGTAACCTGTGGAACAGGCGCTGTCGTCTTGGCTACTGGCGTTGTAACCTGCGGGGCCGTTTTTACCGCCGGGGCAGGTGTAACTGCCTTGGTTTCCGGAATCAAGCCCGGTTTCGGTACCGCTGGTTCGGGAACCTGTGGTGCCGGTTTAGTTGCTGCTGACGGGGCCGGTGTAATAGGTTTGGGTGCTACCGGGGCCGGATTAGCCGGAGGCGCGGCCGGAGCCGGATTAATGGGCAGCGGCGTCTTGGCCGGAATCGTGGTTGACGGTGTCGTTACAGTCTTAGGCATTACCGTTGCCGGTTGTGACACCGGTGCAGTCTTCGGCGTTCCTGCTACCGGTTGAGGCGCCGTTACAGTCTCGGGCGTTCCAGCTGCCGGTTGTGGCACCGGTACCGTCTTCGGCGTTACCGCTATTGTTTTTGGTGCTGCCGCTACCGCTTTGGGCGCTACCGCCGGCGTTGCCGTCTGAGGCGCTGTTGCTGTTACCGCCGCCGGTGTCGGCACATTACTAATAACATCACCGTAAGCAGCCCATGTCACCGCCTGGGGCAACACTGCAGCCAGCACCGCACACACGCACACTTTTTTCCACATGATAGACCTCCCGGGACCTAAAAATCACGCTTACCGCAACTTACTTTCAGTACATCGTTCTCATTTTAGTAATTATCGTTGTTATAAACATCCCAATGCTTCATCTTTTTTAGTTCGCCGATGCTGTACTCAATCTCGGACAGCAAACGCTCCTTTTCCTGAGGCAGCGTTCCTGCCAGCTGCACGTAGTTGGAAACATGGTTGCTGCGGAACAGACAGTGATGTTCCTGCGGCAGGTTGATGTTCTGCATCATCAGCTGTAATTCTTCCATTAAACCGGCGGGCGGCAGGGGATTAAACTCGCCCCGCTCGAACTGCTCTTTCAGTTCGCTGCCCCGGTAGAGCATCAGGCACAGCGCACTCAGCATCGTAGGCTGGATGGCATTAATGGCCTTGGCCGTAGCCAGGGCATGCCGCTCTGAACCTTCCACCCCGGCAATACCCAGGATAACCATGATGGAAAGTTTAATCCCGGCAGCCCGTACCATCTGACCGGCCTTGATGGACTGTTCCCCATCCACGCCTTTCTTGATGGCCAGCAAAGTAGCACTGTCGCCGCTTTCCATACCGTAATACAATAACTTTAAACCGGCTTCGCGTAAAGCTAGCATTTCCTCCGGCGTCTTCGCCAGGATATCCTTGGGCGCAGCGTAGCTGGACACCCTCTGCAGATGTGGGAACACCTTATACAAAGTGTTCAGGATCCGGATCAGCCTGGGCGCAGCTAAAACCATAGCGTCGCCATCCGCTAAAAAGATGCGGCGGACGCCTTCTCGATTATAAGCAGCGGCTTTAGCAATCTGCGCTGCGATTTCTTTGTCGGTTAAAACTTGGAACGGTACCCCGCGGTACATATTACAATAGGTACATTTATTGTGGGCACAGCCTCTGGTCAGGCGCAGGATGAAGCTCTGCGCTTCACTGGGGGGACGAAAAACAGGGGTATCGTAGTTGTCAAAAAACATGCAGGACCTCCTTCGGTTCGCGTACTGAATTTACAAGTACTAAATGTTACACTTCTGTAAAAGTACTTTTTTTAATTGCAACAATTAAAACATTTTGCTTTAGATATTATAATACATTTTTGCCAAAAGTGTAACATCTTTTGTAAAATATTTACAGTTTTTCCAGGAAATTCACACTTTGTTTGCAAAGATTATGGTAGAATAGTACAGTATGAATGAAGGAAGGTTCTTATGCGGCAAAAATTTTATGCCCTGCTGGTCCTGGTGCTGGTGCTGTGTTTAGGCGCCGCCGGCTGTGGTACAACTAAAACTAAACGTACGGTGACCCTCACCGGAAAGATTGAAGTGCCTCTCATGGCTATTACGGCTCCCCGGGAAGGCAAGATCCTGGGACTAATCTTGGAAAAGGGCGACCGTATCCGGAAAGATGAACCGCTTTTTGCCATCACCCAGAAAGGTGAAGATGCCGGTATTGAAAAAGCTACGGCCGATCTGGCCCGGGCCGAAGCCGAACTGAAAAATGCCAAGAGCGGCGCCAGCGCAGCCCAGATTGGCGCTGCCACCGGCGCAGTTGCCAGTGCCGAAGCTGCCGTGACCCAGTCGCAGCAGCTGTATAACAAGATGGCCAACCTGTACAAAGTAGGCGGCATCGCCAAAAAGAAACTGGATCAGGCCCAAGCCAATCTGGCCGCCGCTCAGGAAAATTATGCAGCCACCCAGCAACATTTACAGCAGCTGCAGACCCGTGCCACCCCTACCGCTGTTTCTGACCTGGAGGGCAAGGTTCAAAAATTAAAAGCAGCCTATGATACCGAACTAAAAAACCAGACGGCTAACGAGATTCACGCGCCTTCCACCTGTCGCGTCCTGGAAGTGCTGGCAAAGAACGGCGATACGGCGGCCGTGGGCCAAAACATCATGAATGTGCGTTCCCTGACGGACTGCACCCTGAAAGCCAGCGCCAGCAGTCTGCCTTCCACGGCAGCGCTGAAACCAGGACTTCCGGTACAGCTTTCCGTGAAAGGTTCCCCCAAAACTTTTGCCGGCGTCATCACTGCCGTCAAAGACGGTCAGGTGACCATCACCAGTACTAACAAGCCAGAAGATTTGCAGGAAGGAACCACCGTCACCGCCACGGTAACCCTGGAATAAAAAAGCCCCGTCCCGGCACCGGTCTCACACCGATTGCCTGACGGGGTTTATTATTCACGGTTGTTCTATTTACAAATATACGCGCCGTTCTTACGGGCACTTGTTATTTTACAATTTCCTTAAACTCGGCATATTTCTGCATCACATCCGCATACTGCGCATCCACCTTGGAATAATCCTTGGCCCGCAGGGCTTCGGTCATGGTGCTCAGCACGTTGAACATAGGTACCAGGCCCAGGTTGCCGGCCACACCCTTCAGGGTATGCACCTCGTTAAAAGCCTTGGCATAATCCTTAGCTTTTACCGACTCACCCAACGCCGCAAAATTCTCGTCGCCTACAAACATCTGCAGGCAGTTATCATACAGTTCCTTGTCGTTCAAAAGTCTCTGCATCGTCCCGGGAATATCCGCACCCCAGGCGGCCAATTTTTCCAGTTTGTCCATGGTGACAACTCCTTTAAGCTTCTTGAAATTTTTTCAGAGGTTTCCTTGCCAAAAACACTTTAATATGTTATCATTTTTCACATACAGGCGGGCGTAGTTCATTGGTAGAACGTGAGCTTCCCAAGCTCCAGAGGTGGGTTCGATTCCCATCGCCCGCTCCAGTAAATCCGAGCTGCCAGGCAGC
>JAKVKY010000035.1 GCA_022484685.1 Acidaminococcaceae bacterium
CGTGGTCGCCGGCCTGTTCATCTTCAACACGCCTCTCAGCCTGATGGCGGAGATTGGCGCCCTGGCCCTTATCGGTACGATTATTCGTAACAGTACCGTGCTGGTTGACCAGATTGATCAGCACCTGGCGGAAGGCATGACCCCGGCCAAAGCGGTAACGGAATCTGTCATCGTGCGGTTCCGTCCCATCATGCTCACGGCGTTAACCACGGTGCTGGGCCTGATTCCTATGTTCCCCAGCGCTTTCTGGCGCGGCCTGGCGGTCAGCATGGCCTGCGGCTTAACTGGCGCCACCATGATTACCCTGGTAGTGCTGCCGGTTATTTACTGCATCACCTTCCAGGTGAAGAACGATGACGAACTCAGCGCAGAATAAGTGCCGGCGCGTAACCCAAACTTTTTCTAAGATGGCGTTACGCCGCTAAAATTTATGGAACTACAAAAGCCTGACACCCTAAAAGGTGTCAGGCTCTTTTTTTGGCCGTTCTGTAATTTTGGGGCGCCGTACGCCCGGCTCCTGCCTAAATTTTCCTGGCAGCAGCTTACGCTTTGGTCATAAATTTTTTCTCAAAAGCGGTCACCGTGGCGCGCATCTTTTGATCCAGGAAAGGCCAAACCTGCCGGCGCAGTTCTTCCGGCACGCCAAAATAAGCGCCGGCCACGCCGCCAGCGATGGCGCCGGTGGTATCACAATCGCCACCCAGGGAAACGGCGTTCCTGATTGTCTCCTCCAAACTCTGAGCTTCAAAAAAAGCTTCGAAAGCCTGGGGTACGGAACCCTGACAGGATTCATCAAACTCATAGGTGTCCCGGATGGCGTCCAGGGTAAAATCCCAGTGGTAATAATTTTTTTCCAGATACTGACGGATCTCCTGCTGGTCCAAGCCCGTCCGGGCTAAATAAATGGCCGCTGCCGTAGCTTCGGCGCCTTTCATCCCTTCCGGATGGTTATGGGTAACCGCCGTCACTAAATCGGCCAGCCGGATGGCTTCTTCTAAAGATTGGGCCGCCCAGCCGCAGGGACTGACCCGCATGGCGCTGCCGTTGCCAAAACTGTTATAGGGCTGGGGCTTGGGATTCACCAGCCAGTGCCGGAAATTGCCGCCGTAACCCGCGCCGGGATACGCACGTCCCCACTTTTGCATGCACGCCACGGCCTGGTCCGCCAGCTTACTGTAATCGCCCCGGCAGTTCAAGATGGCTTCCGCCACGGCTAAGGTCATAACCGAATCATCCGTCGGGGTACAGTAGTTCGTGAACAAAGGAAAATCTTTATGCCGGTAGTTATTAAACTCAAACCGGGACCCCACCACATCGCCAATGATTGCTCCTAACATAGACCAATCTCCTCCTCGCTAGCCTGGTCAAACATATACCAAATTTATTACTTTAATTATAACAGGTAACCCGGACAACAGGTCGCCCGGCAAACGACAGCGGCCGCCGTCCGGCGCAAAAATTAAGCTCAGCACGGACAGTGCTGAGCCTGTTATTTTACAAACACCAACTGCACCAGCAGCATGTAGAACACCGTGCCGCCGGCAATAGAAAGCAACATCTGGCGCTGCCACAGATGCAGCGCTACCGTCATCAGGATGCCCAAAGCTTCCGGGACGCCGTGGCTGCCGGTGCCTCCAGTCCTCATTTATACATCAGGCCGGGCATGCGCACCTCGTCCCGGCCGTCCCGGGGCATCTTGATATCGCCTAAAAGCGAGGCCGCATACAGCGCCTTTTTACCATAACGGCTGCGCACTTTTTCCACGGTATTTTCCAGGCGGTCCCGGCATTGCAGGGCTGCCACGTCCGTAAACAGATCCGGCTGCTGCACCTGGTCCTGGGATTGTAATTTGGTAGCCCGGATACTGACCGCCCGCACCGGCTGCCGCCAGTCGTACCCGGCATGCAGTAATTTACGGGCCGCCACCGCCAGCAGATAAGGACTGCGGTGCGCTAATGGCAGCGTGGTCTGGTATTGATGAAAATTTAAATCGCCGCCCCGGACCGTGACCTGAACGCCGCCGGCTAAAAGTTCGTGCACCCGCAGACGATGCCCTACATCCTGGGCCAGTTCCAGCAGCACCTGCCATACCTCGGTCTCGTTAGCCAGATCCGCCGTACAGGTAATACCGTGGCCGATGGATTTAACCGGGCTCACAAAACCGCGGCGGCTGACCCGGGAACCATCCAGCCCTGTGGCATAACCCCATAAGGCCTCGCCGTTTTTTCCCAGCCAGCGCCGTACCTGTTCCGGCGCTAACGCCGCCAGCTGCCCCACGGTCAGGATGCCCCGCTGCGCCAGTTTTAAAACGGTGGCCGGCCCGGCGTAAATCACTTCTCCTACCGGCAAAGGCCACACCAGTTCCCGGAAATTTTCCCGGGTAATCTGGGTGAGGCCCCGGGGCTTATGCATATCGCTGCCCAACTTGGCAAAAACTTTATTAAAGGAAACGCCGATGCTGACCGTGAGCCCCAGTTCCTCCTCCACCATGGCGCTGAGACGCCGGGCGATGCTGAGACCTGTACCATACAGCTCCGTACTGGCCGTCACATCCAGCCAGCATTCGTCCATGCCGAAAGGCTCCACCTGTTCCGTGAAGCGGCCGTAAATATTTTGCACCAGCCGGGAATATTTTACGTACTGGTCATAATGCGGCGGCACAAAAATCAGGTCCGGGCACAGGCGCTTAGCCTCCCAGTTCACCATCCCCGTCCGCACGCCCCGGCGTTTAGCCGGATAAGATTTTGCCAGCACGATGCCGTGCCGTTCTTCCGTGCTGCCGCACACGGCGATGGCTTTGCCCTGCAACGCCGGATGCAGCATGGTCTCCACCGCGGCATAAAAACAATTTAAGTCGCTGTGCAGAATAACCCTGTCGCTCTGCTGTTGTCTCCGGTAACCCGGATTAAATAAATTGATGGTACGGATAGCGCTGGTAACCATGACTGCCTCACCTGTAATTATTTTTTAAAACAAATGTTTTCTTTTATAAAAATATTATAGCACTATTTCTTCAACAGTGCTATAATATCCTTACAAAATTTAGAACAAAAGTTTTATTTTTTTTACAGGCAGTAGCAAACCGGCAGTGACAAAAAGAAACATCTGTCCAAATTTGCTGCTGGGAAAGCAGGTGCGGAACATGGCACAGGATTACAAAATTTATGTGGAAGTCGTGGCTGTCTTTAAAAAAGAAGGTTTGCTCCTGCCCCGGGAGATCGTCTGGGAAGACGGCCGGCGTTTTTCGGTGGACAAGGTGCTGGACCTGAGGCCCGCCGCCGCGCAAAAAGCCGGCGGCCAGGGGGACCGGTATACGATCCTGGTGGGCGGCCGGCTTAGTTTTTTATTTTTTGAACGCAGCACTGCCTTGGAAGGCAACAACCTGGGTCGCTGGTTCGTGGAAAAAAGAAGCTAGATAAAACTTTTCAGCTTCGCCCAGCCGCTGCCAGCCAGACCGGTAAAAGCTTTCCAGCCGCTGCTGATGCCATCGGCGCACCAGCTGCCGGCTTCTTTTACATAAAACCAGGCCTTGCCAAAAATACCGGCATCCGCAGGCGGTTCTGCCTTGGCGGTAGCCGCAGGCTGCGTTACTTCGCCCGAACCTTCGTTAATCTGGTCCAGGGCCGGTTTCACGTCGCTGATATTCAGCACCGTCAAGATCGTGCTGCCTAAAAAGCCTTCAAACTCGGTGACAATCTTGGCATGCATCTTGGCATCCAGGGTTTCATTGACCGTGGTGCCCAGCTTGGTGCCAATTTTTTCACCCAGATAGGCGCCGATCAAAGCGCCGTTAATCGTGATGGTGCCCAGGCTGATACCGCCCGTAGCGCCGTCCAAAGCGCCGCCGGCTGCCGTACCTGCCGCCGTCCCGGCGATAAAACCAATCTGTTTATAATCGAAACCGGCCAGCAGACCCACGATGGAAGCCATGGCCGTGTCCGCCAGACGGATAGCGCCGTCCTTACCGGTGATGCTGCCGTTTTTAACCTTCAGCACCGTCTTGGCTTCTTCCACCGAGTTGATGGCGATGGTAGCCAAAAGTCTGGTAGCCGCATGACCCACGATGGTGATGTTCGGGTCGTTAGAAGCCAGCACCAGCGCTACCGCCACCGCCGTCTTCAGACCGGCATCCTTGTCCGCCAGCAAATCGCCGCGCAAAGCATCCGCTTCCGCGTCGCTTAAAGTTTGGCCGCCCCAGTCCACGCTGGCCAGGGAAAAGCCGCTGATGCGGTTCTTATCACTGTCCTGCGGGGTCTCCGTGGTAGCGTCTACGGCCTTGGTAATATATTTCTTGACCTGGCCGTCCAGCCAGCTTTTCTTGGAAGTACCGCTCTGTACCGCCGTATCCAGGGATTTTTGTTTTTCCGAGGTGACCTTGATGGCGCCGGCAATCTCCGAAGTAATCTCCTGGACGCGTTTATCCGAGACGCCGTCCATCTTGGCCTTCAGCACCTGCTTCGACCACTCTTCCGGCGTCTGCTTATCCTTGTGCAGATTGTAATCCACGATCATGTCCGAAACCAGTTTCTGAATCTTCTGGGCATCGGCCTGGGTTAAGACATCCTTCAGGCTGTTAGTAGTCTTACGTTCCGGCAGCGAGGTAATCAAAGGCTTGCCGTCATTAGCCACCGCCGCCGGCGCCGCATCCTCGGCGTAAGCCAGGGAGACACAGCACAGCAGTGCCAGTAGACATAAGATAATTTTTTTCATAAGCTCACTTCCTCACAGCACCGCCAGAGAAAATATCCCTGACGGTCCTTGTTCTTCCCCGTCTCTTTTTATAAGGCCGCCAGCAATTTTTGCAGGGCCGGTCCCGCCGGCTGCGCAGGCTTACGGTTGCGAACCGGCTCTCCCAAAAGTTGCAGTCCCTGCTCATATTTGCTTTGCAAACCGGCTGCCAGCTGAAACTGTGCCGCTAAAGCTACCGCGTATGTCAGCAAAGTTTTTAAGCTGCCGGCTTTTAATTCCAGTTCCAGCTCGGCGATAGGCGCCGTCTTTTGCCCCGCCCGCACTTCGCCCCGGTCTAAGGCCAGCTCAGCTACGGTTTCCCGATCCAGCTGTAAAAGTTTGACCTGCCGCGCCACCGTCACCGTGAACAGCGGCTGCAAACTTGCCGCCTGGACCAGCTTAGCCAAATCCAAACCGGCGGCCGTAAATTCCCGGACCACCGGCCGGGCATCCGTTAACGGCACCGTAATTTCCTTACGCTCCGACAGACCGTCCCGGACCACGCCTTTGTCCATCTTCACCGTGGCTTCAAAAGCCGCGGCGCCGGTCTGCCGTACCCGGTAGGCCATACCTGCCCGGCGCAAAGCCCAATCTTTAGTATCGTAATAAGTAGAGATTAACTGCAGCAGCTCCTCGCTGCCGGGTTTAACCCTGTCCCGAACCAGCGGCGCCGCCACCAAAGCCGGCCAGTTTTCCGGCGCCAGCTGCAGTTTTAATTCTGTTTCTACCTGTTTATCCATCGTCATTCTTTCTCCCGCTCCTGTAATTTTCGCCGTTCACTGCCAAAATACCAGCACAGGAACGGTACGCCAAAAGCTATCAGCACCAAAAGCACCGCTACAGGTAAATTTTCCCGGCTGACCAGGGCTTCGCCCAGAAAGCAATAGGCCACAGCGCCCGGCAGCATGCCCACCAGGGTGGCCGCTGCAAAAATTTTATAGCTGATACCGGTGCAGGCAGCCACGATACTCACCGGATCATAGGCAAAGACCGGCACTACCCGGAGCCAGACCAGCCGCCGGAAGCCGTGCTGCCTGTCGGCTAAGTAACTATCCAGCCGGCGTCCCCATTTACCGCCATGCTGCGCTAACAGGGAACTGCCCATCCCCCAGCGTGCCACCGCAAAAACTACGCTGGCGCTGCCCAGTCCTCCCGCCAGCAGGCTGATAAAACTCAGCCCGGGGGCAAACAGGATGCCCGCCGCCAGGTTAAAAGGCAGCGAAGGTAAAAAGAGCAAGGGCCGCACCGTATACAAAATGATATACACTACCGGTCCCCATAGTCCCGCCGCTGTTACCAGTTCCCGGATCTGCGCTACCGAAGACGGCCGCACAAACGCAGGGTTCCAGTACAAGTAAAAACTTACGGCCAGCAGCAGGGTAACCAGGGTTACCAGGCGTACAGGTTTTAAATCTGCCTTAGCATAGGCAGAACCAGTTTCTTTCTGCAAATTATCACCCAAATATTACTTTTCGTCAAATCGTCTTGCGATATCAAAGGCTTACCATATACTAATAGTAATGTTTTTTCTGCTACTTGGCAAGAAAAAAAGGCGGGAATTGCTCCCGCCTTCACTTTATTTTTTCTTTTTCTTACCCAGGTAAGCTTCCCTGATCACAGGATTCTCCAACAGTTCCATACCGGTGCCCTGCATCTTAATGGTGCCGGTCTCCAGTACGTACGCCAGGTCTGCCACCTTCAGGGCCATGTTGGCGTTCTGTTCTACCAGGAGCACCGTCACACCCTTGCTGTTAATTTCCTGGATAATCTTAAAAATTTCCTTGATGACTAACGGCGCCAAACCTAAGGAAGGTTCGTCCATCATCATCAGTTTGGGGCGGCTCATCAAAGCCCGGGCCAGCGCCAGCATCTGCTGCTCGCCGCCGGAAAGCGTACCGGCCATCTGCCAGTTACGTTCCTGCAGACGCGGGAACAGTTCGTAGCACCACTCGATATCTTTCTTGATGCCGTCCTGATCTTTGCGCATGTAAGCGCCTACCTGCAAATTTTCCAGCACGGTCAGATTGGGAAATACCCGGCGGCCTTCCGGCACCAGGGTCAAACCATTCTTCACGATCTGCTGGGAATTCAGACCGGTTAAGGTTACATCACCATAAGTCACGGTACCGCTCACCGGTTTTACCAGTCCGATAATCGTCCGGAGCAAAGTACTTTTGCCGGCGCCGTTGGCCCCGATCAAAGTGACAATCTTCTTATCCGGAACTTCCACGGTTATGCCTTTCAGGGCTTCGATGCCACCGTAGGCCACTACCAGATTTTCGACCTTAAGCATCTTCATCCTCCCCCAAATAAGCTGTGATAACCCGCTGATTATTTTGAATGCTCTGGGGATCGCCCTGAGCAATGGTCATACCAAAGTCCAGCACATAGATACGGTCCGAGATTTCCATGACCAGGTCCATATGATGCTCAATCAGGAAGATGGTCAGGTTATACTGATCGCGAATCTGGCGGATGAACGCCGTCAGTTCTTCTGTTTCCTTAGGGTTCATACCGGCAGCCGGTTCATCCAAAAGCAGCAGCCGTGGTTCCGTGGCCAGGGCGCGGACAATTTCCAGATGCCGCTGCTGACCATAAGGAAGCGCGCTGGCTTTTTCGTTGCGCAGCTCCCACAGGTTGACCGACTTCAATAATTTTTCTACGGATGCTTCCGCCTCGGCCTGTTCCTTATTGTAACCGGGCAGGTGCAAAGTTGCCGCCAAAAAATTAGCTTTAAGATGCAGATGCTTGGCAATCATGACGTTCTCGTACACGGACAGTTCCTTGAACAAACGGATATTCTGGAAGGTCCTGGCAATACCTAACTTGGCAATGTCGCTGGGTTTCTTGCCGGTAATATCAATCTGGTTACCCTGGACATCGGTGTATTGCACCGTGCCGCTGGTAGGTTTGTAGACGCCGGTGATCATATTGAAGGCCGTGGTCTTGCCGGCGCCGTTAGGGCCGATCAAAGCCACGATCTCGTGCTCATTCACGTCGATGGCCAGCTCGTTGACGGCGATGACGCCGCCGAACTGCATGGTGATACTATTAGTCTTTAACACGTTCATTCAGCATGCGCCCCCTTCTTGGTAAAATAGGCCAGGGGATGCTTGCAGAAATTCACGAACTTGTCCCAGGTAAATTCCTCCGTACCCATGATGCCTTTGCGCCAGAAAAGGACGCAGAACATCAGCAGCACTGAGAACATGACCATACGGAAACCGGGACGGAACAAAGGAATAGCCATCCCGAACAGTTCCAGCGGTTCGTCGAACACACGCAGATATTCCAGGCCGGCCGTAACGATGACGGCGCCCAGCATACTGCCGGTGATACTGCCCATACCGCCTAAGACGATAATCAGCAGGAAGTTATAAGTTAAGGTGAAGAGGAAGTTCTTGGGATCTACCGTGCCCAGCAACGCGCCGTACAAACCGCCGCCGATACCGGCGAAGAAAGCGCTGATCATAAAGGCCAGGTTCTTGTGATAGAACAGGTCGATGCCCATGGCTTCCGCCGCAATCTCATCCTCGCGGATGGCTTTAAAAGCTCGGCCGTAAGAACTGTTGATTAAGAGCGTGATTAAGATAAACGTAATCAGGGTAGCCAGGAAAATAATCCGCACGTCATTCAGCGGCGGGATATTCTTGATACCCAGGGCGCCGTTGGTGATAGAAGATGCATTCGTGATCACGATACGGATAATCTCAGAGAAACCCAGGGTGGCAATGGCCAGGTAATCGCCCCGCAGACGGAGCACCGGCGTGCCGATGACGAAAGCGATAAGCGCTGCCAAGAGACCGCCCACGATCAGGGCCACGCCCAAAGGCATGTAGATATTAATGATGGCCGGGTTCATCGGCGTAGCATAAAAGACGCCGGGACGCATGGCTACCGGCACCGTAAAGATACCGACCACATACGCGCCTACAGCCATAAAGCCGGCCTGCCCCAGGGCAAACTGGCCGACAAAGCCATTCGTAATGTTCATGGACAAACCAATGATGGCATAAATCATGCACAGGTTGACGATACGGCGAATATACGCATCCATCTCCAGCTGCACGAAGTTGGCCACGCCGAACAAGACGATTACGGCTATGATGGAAAGCAATAAATTGCGTTTTTTCATTGTCATAATCACACCTTCTCCGTCGTAGTCTCACCCAAAAGGCCAGTGGGTTTATAATACAGGATCAAGATCAACACGATAAAAGCGAAAGCATCCCGGTAGCCGGACAGCTGCGGGAAAAAGGCCACAATCAAAATTTCGCCCAGGCCCAGGATAAAACCACCCAGGACTGCGCCTTTAATATTACCAATGCCGCCTACCACGGCTGCCACGAAGCACTTTAAACCGGGCATAACGCCAAGCATCGGCGTGATACCGGGATAACGGATACCCCACATGATAGCGCCAATCGCCGCCATGGCAGAGCCGATGGCAAAGGTGATAGAAATAACGTTATCAATATTGATGCCCATGACCCTGGCAATCTCATAATCCTTGGACACGGCGCGCATAGCCATACCGGTCTTGGTGTGGTTGACGATATGCAGCAATACGACCAGGGAGATAATAGTGATCACGGGAATCACGAAACAGATGGCCTGAATCTGAACACCGCCGCCTACGGCAATGTTCTGAGACAGCAGAGGAATATCCGGAAAGCGCATGGGCCGGCCGCTGAATAAGTAGTTGGCCAGATTTTCCAGTAAGAAAGAGGCGCCAATCGCCGAAATCAGGACCGAGTTCTTAGGTGCGTCGCGCAGGGGCCGGTACGCCGCCCGTTCGATCACTACACCCAGCAGGGCCGTGGCGATAATAGTGCCGATAAAAGTCATAAACCAGGGAATGTGGAATACCGTGATGCCGAAGAAGGCAAAATAGCATGCCATCATTACGATATCGCCGTGGGCAAAGTTAATCATCAGCAGGATGCCGTACACCATGGTATAACCGATGGCGATCATGGCATACAAACTGCCCAGGGAGATACCATTTGCCATATGTTGCGCAAAGCTGGCCGCGGTCATATTAGCAAAAGCTTGAAAAAACTCCATGTTCCACCTCAGAAATAGTAAAAAAGAAGTGCTTCCTTTTTCGCGAAGGAAGCAGCTTCCCCTTACAGGATTACATAACTAAATCCGGCAGCAGGCCTAAGCCCGCTGCCCGGATTAAGATGCTGCTTAGTGTTTTACGTCTACGAAATCGATATATTTGAACTTGCCGTCCTTAACGGTCTTGATAACTGCGCCCTTCAAAGGATCGCCGTTCTTATCAAACTCGGTCTTGCCGGTTACCAGTTCCAGACCCTTGGTAGCTGCAATCGCATCACGGATCTTGGTGCTGTCATCGGTGCCGCCGCGTTTCATTGCGTCGTACGCAATCATGTAAGCATCATAGCCCAGAGCGTTAAAGGCAGAAGGTTCGCCTTTGTATTCTTTCTTATAAGCTTCCATGAACTTCTTAGCTTCAGCCGTGGTTGCTCTTTCACGATCGAAGGCGCTGGAGAAGGCAATGCCCTCAACATCCTTGCCGCCTACATCGATGAATTCCTGAGTCTCCCAGGTATCGCCGCCCATGAACTGAGCCTTGATGCCTAATTGACGGGCCTGCTTAATCAGCAGGGCGGATTCGGTAAAGTTACCGGGTGCAAAAATGATATCCGGGTTCTTAGCCTTAATATTGGTCAGGATGGCGGTAAAGTCTTTATCGCCGGTCTGATAGTTAGCAACTTCGATAACCTGGCCGCCCAGTTTTTCGAAAGCGTCCTTAAAGAACTTAGCCAGACCTACGGCATAGTCGTTGGAAACTTCCTGGACGATAGCTACTTTCTTAGCGCCTTTCTTGAAAGCGTAGTTAGCCATAACGGTGCCCTGGAAAGGATCAATGAAGCAGGCACGGAAATAATAATCGTTGTTCAAAGTAACCTGGGGATTCGTGCAGCTGGTACCAATGGCAGGAACCTTAGCTTCCTTCACGATGTTGCCGGCAGCCATGGCCAGAGAAGAACCATAGGAACCCAGGATAACCTTAACCTTGTCTTTTTCAATCAGACGAGCGGCAACGTTAGCTGCTTCAGCCTTATCAGACTTATTATCAGCTACTACCAGCTCAATCTTTTTGCCGTTAATTTCCGGATACAGCTTGTTAGCCAGCTTAATGCCGCGCAGTTCCAGTTCGCCGCCGGCTGCATTATCGCCGGTCAGAGGCAGGAACACACCTACTTTTACCGTCTTGGCATCAGCGCCGCCACTCTTGGCACCACTACCGCCGCAACCAGCAAGCAGCGTCAAAGCTACTGCAGAAACTAACATAGCCGCAAAGAATTTCTTTACCCTCATTTTTAGTCCCCCTTCTGTGCATACAATTATTGTATACATGGTTAGATAATTACGGGTAGATTATACCATTTCTGTAAAAAAGATACAATACTTGTGGTACAAAGTTAAACCAAATGTCTTTTACCACAAAAACATTCACAATTTGTTTACTAAAAATGGTCCCTGGCGGGGGAAATGATTTTTTGAGTGGACTTTTGTCTATTCCAAATAGATTTTGCCAATCTAAGTAAAAAACCTGTCCAGTGTAAATGGACAGGTTCTCTAAAAAAATTCGTAAATATTTTTACCAGGGCGTAAATCCGCCTTTCTTTTCTTCTTTTTATTCCGCCCTAAAAATACTATTGGCATAATTAACGGCGGCAATGGCGTTAGGCGCATAGGCATCCGCCCGGATCTGCGCCGCATAATCCGCGGTCAAAACCGCGCCGCCTACCAGCACCTTGCAGTTTAATTTTTTCTGCTGCAGGGCCGCGATGGTTGCTGCCATGGCCGTTACCGTGGTCGTCATCAGCGCCGAAAGCCCCACCAGCCGCGCCTCGTATTTCTGGACTGCGGCTACGATTGTTTCTACCGGCACATCCTTGCCCAGGTCCACCACCCGGTAACCGTAATTTTCCAGCAGCGCCTTGACAATATTCTTACCGATATCATGAATATCGCCCCGCACCGTGGCCAGGATAATCACGTCACCGGCCGGTGCGGCCGCCGCGGCAAACGCAGCTTTGATAACTTCAAAGCCGGCCTTGGCAGCATCCGCGCTCATGAGCAGCTGGGGCAGGAAAAATTCTTTCTTCTCAAACTTACCGCCTACATAATCCAGGGCCGGCACCACATACTGATTGATAATTTCCAGCGGCTTCTGTCCTGCCGCTACCAGTTTTTTGGCAGCCTGACGGCTGGGCTGGACCAGACCCCGGACGATAGCGTCATATAAATTATAATCTGCTGCAGTCGCAGCGGTTGTAGCCGTCTTCGGCACATCGGCATACTGGGCCACATAATTTTTGCAGCCCGCGTCCAAACCGTTCAAGGCCAGGCAGGCGTGATAAGTCCCCAGCATCACTTCGCTCCGGGGATTGATGATGGCGCAGCTTAAACCGGCGGTCAGCGCCGCCGCAAAGAACGCGCTGTTAATATGATCCCGGGCCGGCAGGCCAAAGCTGATGTTGGAAACGCCCAGGATAGTTTTAATACCCTGGGACTTTAAAGCCCGGATCACTTCCAGGTCCACCTGGGCATTATCGTCGCCGGTACTGATAGTCAAAGCCAGAGGGTCGATAATAAGATCCCGTTCCGGGATGCCGTAAAGCCGCGCCCTTTTAATAATCTTGTCCGCTACCGCTAGACGGCCGGCGGCCGTAGCCGGGATCCCGGCATCATCTAAACAGAGCGCCACTACTACCGCCCCGTATTTTTTAGCCAGAGGCAGCACCGTGGTTAAAGATTCCTCTTTGCCGTTCACCGAATTAAGCAGCGGTTTGCCGTTATACACCCTGAGCGCCGCCGCCATGGCCGCATAATTACTGGTATCCAGCTGCAAAGGTACGCTGGTCACGGCCTGCAGGGCCACCACCGCCCGGGGCAGCAGTTCCACCTCATCCGTGCCGGGTATACCCACGTTCACATCCAGCACCGGGACGCCCCGTTCCACCTGCTCCAGGCCCAGGCGGCATAAATAATCCAGGTCTTCCCTCTGGATAGCTTCTTTCAAAAGTTTTTTCCCGGTCGGATTAATCCGCTCCCCGATCAGGATGGGTTCCTTACCTAAAACCACGCTGGCGCCGTACGCCGTCACCGCGGTCAGGCGTGTTTCCACCGGCCGGCTATGTACGGCCGTACTACCTACAGCCTTGACCAGGGCCGCCACATGCTCCGGCGTCGTGCCGCAGCAGCCGCCTAAAAGGGCAGCGCCGCCCTGCGCCAGGTCCTGCATGAACGCCGCAAAAGCCGCCGGCGTAATCGTGTACACCGTCCGGCCTTCCTGCTGCACCGGCAGTCCCGCGTTAGGATTGACGATAAGGGGCAGCGACGTGCTGGCTGCGCCCCCAGGCAAAAGTTTCACCAGCTGTTCCGGTCCCAGGCCGCAGTTAAAACCTACCGCGTCCACGCCTAAACCTTCCGCCATCCTAAAAGCGGTGCTCACGCTGGCGCCGTTCAACAGCTTACCGCCGGCGTCAAAGGTAAAAGTACAAAAGACCGGCAGGCTGCTGTTTTCCTTGGCCGCCAGGATGGCTGCCTTGGCCTCATAAGTATCGCTCATAGTCTCAATCAGGATGGCGTCCGCACCGGCCGCCACACCGGCCTTAACCACCTGGGCATAAAGTTCTACCGCCCGGGCAAAAGGCAAATCGCCAAACGGCTGTAATAATTTTCCGGTCGGACCTAAATCCAAAGCTACCCAGGGCGCGCCGGCAGCTTTAGCATTGTTTACCGCCGCCGTCACAATGGCCTCCACCTGGTAATCCGTACCCGTAAATTTTAAGGCATTGGCCCCAAAAGTATTGGTCTTAATAATATGCGCGCCGGCCTGCACATAAGCCTCATGCACCGCCTGCACCACCTGCGGGTGCGTCAGGTTCCAGGTCTCCGGCAGCTCGCCTGCCGTTAAACCCCGGGCCTGGAGCATGGTGCCCATGGCGCCGTCAAAAAATATTATCTCTTTACCTAATTTAGCTTGCAGATTCATCTTAACACCGCCTGAACTCACACTCTTTATGCGGACAAGCCGCACATTTACCAACATCAGCCTGCGTTCCCGGTTGCAAATTCGGATAAGTCCGGCCGGAACCGGGACCGATACCCAGCACCGCGGTCACCGATTTTACCGGTGCCATCATACAGCCGTCCGTCAGGGTCAAACCCAGCTGCCGGGTTTCCCGAAGCAGCGCAAAAAACTTTTGCTGTTCAGCCAGGTCCCAGTCGCCGTAGCCCGGCGAAAAGCGGGACCATAACTTTAAACCCGGCGCCAGCTTGGCTTCCAGTTCCGCACAGCAGGCATCACAATAAGTTTCCAGCAAAGCCGCCGCTACTGCCTGGGCGGCCGCGCCTTCCGCCGCACTGTTCAAGGTCAAACGCCTGATGGCGATATCTACCTTGATGCCCAAAGTCGCCGCGAATAAAAAAAGTTCCTGACAACCCGCCAGATGCTGCGCCAGGTTCCGGCTGGTAAAAACTATTTTTTTGCCGGCCGCCGCACCGGTACGCACCTGCACCGCCGTGTCCGTCACCTGACAGGCAAAACGCCGGGCCGTATATTTAGGCTCCAGCTCGTTCCGCAGTTTTAAAAAAGCCAGGTCCACCGCCGCACCGGCCCGGGTATCTTCCCTGCCGGCGCCAAAATAGCGCAGGGCTTCCTGCTTGTTAAAATAAATCACGATCTTTCAGCTCCACCTTCTCTGCCCAATTAACAGCCTATGCTTGGCGGCCTTGGCCACAACCAGCTCCTATTTCAGCAGCGCCGACAAATTGTGTACGATGCTGCCCACGATGTCCGGTTTGTTCATGGTATAAATGTGCACGTTCTTAAACCCGTTGGCAATCAGATCCACCACCTGGCCCATGGCATACGCGATACCCGCCTGCTTTAAAGCCACCGGGTCGTCGCAGAACTTTTCGATGATAGCCTGGTAATGAGGTGGCAGCGGCGTACCGCTCAACTCGCAGATATGTCGGATCTGTTTGGCGTTGATCACCGGCATGATGCCCGGGATCACCGGCACCTTCACCCCGGCGCTCATCAGCCGGTACATATAGTTATACAAAATATTATTATCAAAGATCATCTGGGTCACCAGGAAATCACAACCGGCGTCCACCTTAATCTTGGTATTCTCGATATCCTGGTTCAAGCTGGCAGATTCCGGATGCCCCTGAGGATAGCAGGCGCCGCCCACACAAAAATCACCGCTGGCTTTAATCAGGCGGACCAGGTCGCTGGCATGCTTAAACACCGCCGGCTCGCCGGTAAAACCCGGCAGCTTATCGCCGCGCAGGGCCATCACATTAACAATGCCGGCCTGCCGCAGCTCGGCCAAAACGCTTTGTACTTTCTCCGTATCGGTATTGATACAGGTCAGGTGCGCCAGCGCAGGCACGCCGCTTTTTTCTATTTCCCTGGCAATGGCCACCGTTTCCCCGGCCGTGGTGCCGCCGGCGCCGTACGTCACGCTGATAAAATCCGAACCGCTGGCCGCAATCTGGTGCACGATCTCATAAGCGTTACGCAGCTCGCTGCCCTGCTTGGGCGGGAAAACTTCACAAGAGATACCAACTTGCT
>JAKVKY010000036.1 GCA_022484685.1 Acidaminococcaceae bacterium
GGCGGCGGCCACGGCATCCAGTCTTAAAGCGGCTACCGTAGCGCTGATCACCTTCACCTTTTCCTCTTTGGCCTGTAGTTCCGTTACCGGCACCTCGGTCAGCGTGACGGCGGCGGCACCCACCGTGGTCAGGTTGGCGGTAATATAATTACTCAGCGTCTGCTCACAGACAAACTGGGCCCCGTTCTCCAGGACCACGATATCTCCCAGCACTTCCCGCTTGCAGCCTATGCCCATGAAAGCGCCCAGGATATCCCGGTGCCCCAGA
Source organism: Acidaminococcaceae bacterium (assembly GCA_022484685.1). Classification (GTDB taxonomy): domain Bacteria; phylum Bacillota; class Negativicutes; order Acidaminococcales; family Acidaminococcaceae; genus JAKVKY01. The sequence goes on from JAKVKY010000036.1 coordinate 269, forward strand.
TGATAGTATCTCTGGTCCCATTGTACCAGAAAACCGGTTAAATTAAAATTCACCTTACCGAGAAAATCCATGGCGATAAAAGCAGCCCGTTGCCTTTCGGCTCCGGGGAAACCGCCAGCAGTCTCCAGATGGATATTCTCAAAGTTGGCTGCTACCACTTCCGCCACGTTCAGCCCGTGGGGGTCCAGGAAATCGCTGACCTGATACCTGCCGGTCTTCCTGGCATGTTCCGCCAGGTCCACCAGATGGGAAGCCAGGTCCTCGTCTCCCCCGGCTTTAAAATAGCGGATAATCTTGTCCCTGTCTGCCATTATTTCTTACCCTTCAAAGCTTCACTGCGTGCCAGTACGGCAGCTACAGCATCGTACATGGCGCCGCGTACGCCTTTACTTTCCAGGGCGTGCAGGGCCGCGATAGTAGTCCCGCCGGGACTGGTCACCATATCCCGCAGCTCGGCCGGATGTTTACCGGTCTCGATAACCATCTTGCCGCTGCCGGCAAAAGTCTGTGCTGCCAGCTTAATTGCCAGCTTCCTGGGCAGACCGGCATTGACACCTGCATCTGCCAAGGCGTCAATCAGGACAAAAGCATATCCTGGTCCGCAGCCGGAAACGGCAGTGATGGCTTCCATGGCGCTTTCTGACACTACCTCCACCTCGCCGCAGCTGCCGAACATCGCTTTAACCTCGGCCAGCATGGCTTCGCTCACCTTGTTATCAGGAGCTAACGCCGTCATCCCGGCACCAACGGCCAGCGGTGTGTTCGGCATAGCCCGTACCAGCGGGTTCACCGGAAAAATTTCCCAGAGCTTTTTTAAATCCACGGAGCCCATGATAGAAACCACCGTCGCCTTGTTAGGCATGGTGGCCACCAGGGTTTCGTCCAGTGCTTCCGCCACTTTCTGCGGCTTGATGGCCAGGACGATCATGCTGGCATCCTTGACCGCTTCGTTGTTATTCACGGTGGCGTTGATGCCGTAAGTCTTGTGCAGGTAAGCACACCGGTCGCCCCGGTGGCCGCCCACGCTAATCTTGCCGGGGGCGATCAGCCCTGCCGCCAGGATACCTTTAATGATGGCTTCCGCCATGTTACCGCCGCCGACAAATGCCAGACGGCCGTTTAATTTCGTTATTTTTTCCATTTACTGGTACCACCTTTTTCTCCGTACAGGGAAGTGTCTGCATCAATATCCACATTCTTGGGCGCGCACACCAGGATATTATTGCCGATTTGTTTGATGCTGCCGTTCAAGGCATAAATTGTCCCGTAGATAAAATCGGTCATGCGCTTCTTCGTAGTCCGGTCCGTAGTCTCAAAATTTACTACCACCGGCTGGTTGTTGCGCAGATAATCCGCAACTTTCTGGGAATCGTTAAAGTCCGTGGGCTCAATGACCACGACCTTGATCTGCTTTTTGCTTAAAGGCATGTTAATCGTTTTCTTCGTATCTTTCTCCGCATGTTTGCGGGAGAACAGGGATTTTTTCGGTTTAGCTTCCGGCGCCGGTGCTGCCACAGGCGCCTTAGGTGCCGTCCTGGTCAAAGCCCGGGAACCGGACCTGGGGAAGGAAGACGCCGGTCTGGCGGCAGGTTTCGGTGTCTCTACCTCTTCCGCTACCGTTTCCTCATCCGTTTCTACTTCTTCCTCTTCGTATAAACCCAGGGTATCGGAGATCTTTTCCAGCAATTTTTTACTTTTCCCCATGTTGCCACGCTCCTTTATCTTAGTGTTTACTGTAATCACGCGGTCCAAACAAGGCGGTGCCAATCCGAACTACGTTAGCGCCTTCCTCGATGGCTACCTGGTAATCTTCCGTCATGCCCATGGAAAGATAGTCTATCGCAGGCCGTACCTTGCGCAGAGCACAAAAATAACGGTAACCTTCTTTAAAAACAGGCCGCACACTTTCCACCTGGTCCGTCTGCGGTGCAATCACCATGAGGCCACGGACGCGTATATTGGTAAATTTATCCAGTTGGGGCAGGATTGCCTCATAGTCTGCCGGTGCAAAACCGGTTTTCTGAACCTCGCCGGCGATATTAATCTGCAGCAGGACATCCATCCGTTTGCCCAGCTTGCCGGCTTCCTTATCCAGAGCCAGAAGCAGGTGCTCACTGTCCACAGATTCAATGATATCAAATAATTCCACCGCCTGCTTCGCCTTATTGGTTTGCAAATGCCCGATCAGGTGCCAGGTTCCGTGATGCCCCAGTACTTTCTGTTTATCCCTGGCTTCCTGGACCCGGTTCTCCCCCACATCCATGACCCGGAGGTTCTGGATATCCGTCACCACCGCAGCCGGATGATTCTTGGTCACCGCTACCAGAAGCACCCCGGTACCGGTACACTTGGGTTCACTTCGATGGGCCAGGGCCTGCGTGATGTTTTGTTGTACTTTTTGTAAATTCTCTGCCAACATCAAGAATTCCCCCCTAAAATGTTATATTTCGCTATGCACAGGCGTATTCCTCTTTTTACCGCCAAATTTCTCAAAAATAACTCCCACTTAGTTTAAGCAGGCAGACACAAGCAGACACCCATCCTACCCGTATGCCCCTGCTCCTGCCGGTAAGAGAAAAATAATTCCTTATTGGCTGCCGTGCAGATGCCGGCAGTCACGATATGCTCCGCCTTCAGTCCAGCCGTCACTAATTGCTGCTGATTAATTCCCTGCAGGTTCAGCAGATATTTACCGCCGCCCCGGGGCTGAAAAAAGTCCTGATATGCTAAAGCCTGGGAGCGCACGCTGTCATCCACCTCGTAACAGCAGCCGCCGATAGAAGGTCCGATGCCGGCCAGGATATCCTCCGGGGCGCAGCCGCACCACTCCTGCATCTTGGCTACCGTGACCGCGGCAATTCCGGCGACGGTTCCCCGCCAGCCCGCATGTGCCAACCCGATAACCTTCCTCACCGGATCTGCCAGCAGGATTGGTACACAATCAGCGTAGAACAACAGCAGCGGCACACCGGGCAGCCTGGTAATCAGGGCATCCGTAGCCGCCACGGTCGTCGCATAATCGGTGGCGCCGCTGCCAATTAAAGCTGTTTCTACCATCTGTACCCGGCTGCCATGCACCTGGGCACAAGTGGTAAACCTGGCGGCTTCAACTCCCAGCGCCCGGGCAAACCTGGCCCGGTTGCGCAAGACCAGTTCCCGATCATCGCCCACATGCAGGGCCAGGTTCAAAGTGCCGGGCACGATCTTGCTCTCGCCGTGCAGGCGGCAGGAACAACCGTTGATAACACCAGCCCGGTTAAGATGGTCAAAGGAGCCCCACCAGATATTATCTTTCTGACATAAAGTAAATTTCTGCATGTTCATCCCTCACTGGCAGACACCACAGCGGTGGCAGCCTTCAAAACATTTAGGCGTGGCCAGACCTTGTTCCGAACGTTCCAGTTCCCGGCGCAGATAGGCTTCCGTGACGCCCATCTGTAAATGACTCCAGGGCAGGACCTGTCCCGGCGTCAGCTGGCGGTGCGCATACACATCTGCCTGAAACCCGGCTGCCTGCAGCGCCTTCTTAAAGGGCAGCTGCTCCCGGAAAGCCCGGCCCAAAGCCTCGCCTACCTGACGGTTGCCCCGGGACAAAAGGGCCTGCAGTTCCGTTTCTTTTAAAGATTCCGTGATCAGTTTGATGCGGGGATCCTTTTTAAAGCTGCTGTTCAAATAAGCAAAGCGCCGTTTTAAAAGAGACAGTGGTGCCAGTCCTGACCACTGGTAGGGCGTCCAGGGTTTAGGCACGAAAGCGTTCACGGAAACCACCAGTTCTCCCTTATTACCGCACTGGTCCATCAGCTGCCTGACCTGGTGCACCATCTCCGTGATAGCCAGGATATCATCCTCATCCTCGCCGGGCAGCCCGATCATAAAGTAAAGTTTAATATTCGCCATACCGGCGGCTGCGGCTAACCGCACCGCCTCGTACACATGCTCCGCCTCGATGCCTTTGTTGATGGCAGCCCGTCTGGGCACGCTGCCGGCCTCGGGAGCGATGGTCATGGTACGCTGCCCGCTGGCAGCTAAGGCCTGAGCCAAATCCAGATTTAAAGTATCTGCCCGCAGGGATGCCACGGAAAAAGCTATCTGCTCCCGTGACAAACGCCGTGTCAGCTCGCGCATCTCCGGATAATCCGATACCGCGGCGCCCATCAGTCCCACCTTCGTAGCCGCAGCCGGCCGCGCGGCAATATCCTGCCACAAGTTCTGCAGGTTACGGTTACGCGGCTTGCGGAAACAGTAGCCGGCCATACAAAAACGGCAGTGCCGGCCGCAGCCTCTGGCTACTTCCACGATATACATACCGGCAAATTCCGTCTGCCGGGTAATGATAGCCGAAGTATGCGGGTAACGGTCCAGTTCCCGGACCCACTGCCTGCTCACTGTTGTAGGAACGCGCGGGTCTACCTGCATGCCGCTGCAAGCCAATCCCGTCTCCGTTTCCGTATACGCCGGCGTGTAAAAACGCGGCACGTACACACCCGGTACCTGCGCCGCCGCCACCAGCAGTTCTTCCCTGGTTAAGCGCCGCTCCCGCCCTTCTTGCAAAACCTGCAAGAGCTTAGGCAGCGTTTCTTCCCCTTCGCCCAGGACAAACACATCCACAAAAGGCGCCAGCGGTTCCGGATTAAAAGTAGCACAGGGCCCGCCCATGATCACCAGCGGTTCCTGTTCCTGACGCTCCGCCGCCCGTAAAGAGATCCGCCCCAGCTGCAGCATGGTCAGGAAGTTGGTGTAATCCAGCTCAAAACTCATCATGACGCACACATAGGGAAACTCTGCCAGCGCACGCTGCGTCTCCAGTGACAATAACGGCGTCCGGGTGCGGGTATATTCCGCCAGCTCATGCTTACCCGGCAGGAAAAAACGCTCGCAGCCCCAGACCCCACTGTCGTTCAGGACTTGATATAAAATGTGCAGGCCCAGGTTAGACATGCCCAGTTTATAGGTATTAGGGTACAAAAAAGCTACCGGGGTTCTTAGCCCCGGAGCAAAAATGCGCGTACCTGTTTCCTGCGCCACTAATTTTTTTAAACCCGCTACCAGATTCCAGCTCACCTTACTACCTCACCTGCCGTGACAATCATAAACGTTTTTCCAGCATCTCCACCACGGTCTTTAAGACCTTGATGCGGGCATAAAGCTTATCATTGCCTTCAACAATAGTCCAGGGTGCGTAACTGGTACTGGTCTTAGCCAGCATCTCGTTCACCGCTACCTCGTACTCCGGCCACTTAGCCCGGTTGCGCCAGTCTTCGTCCGTGATTTTCCAGACCTTGGCCGGATTTTCCTCCCGCAGCTTAAAGCGCCGTTCCTGTTCGTCCTTATCAATCTGCAGCCAGAACTTGGCAATGACAATCTTATTCTCAAACCACTGGGCCTCCGTCTCGTTAATCTCGGCATAAGCCCGCTGCCAGTCCACATCAGGCGTAAAATGCTCCACCCGTTCTACCATCACCCTGCCGTACCAGGTACGGTCAAAGATGGCGACCTCGCCTTTCTGCGGTACATGCACCCAGAACCGCCACAGATAGTGAAAAGCTTTCTCTACATCGTTGGGAGCGGAAACCGGATTCACCGCATAAGCCAACGGGTCCATAGCCGCGGTCAGACGCCTGATGGCGCCGCCCTTGCCGGCGGCATCCCAGCCTTCAAAAGCGATAATGGCGGAAAGTCCGGCATTGGCTGCTTCCGTCTGCAGGATGCGCAGGCGGCTCTGATATTTTTCCAGCTTGTCCCGGTACTCAGCCTTCTTCAGGGTCTTGGACAAATCTACCTTGGCCAGGATATCATATTTCTCCGCCGTGTCACTCTTACCGGTGGACGGCTTATCCATAGCTTTAGCTTCCTTAAAGGCATACAACGCCCGGCGCAGTTCCCGGACCACGGTCTGGTAAACTTCTAACTGTGCGGCCTGCAGATCCTCGCCGCTGACCACATGCCAGGGAGCATTAACGTTGTTTGTCGCTTCCAGCATCTCGTCGTAGCGTTTATAATACTTGCTGTATTCTTTTTCTTCAGAATAAATGGTAGAAATCTCGTGCCAGGCTTTACCTAGCGCCTTGGCCGCCTTTTTCTGGTTGGCCTTCTGCTGTTTGTTGGACAGATGGATAAAGAACTTCAGGATGCAGTAATGCCCGTCCGTCAGCTGCTTTTCAAAAGCATTGATATGTTCTAAGGTGCTGGGGCGGATACCCACCTCGCTGCCCAGGAATTCCCCGGCAATCTGCATATGGTACCAGCTGTGACGGTAAATGGACATGGCCCCCGGCAGCGGCAGCTGTTGCCAGAAACTGGTAAAGAACGGCTGTTGTCTGGCTTCCAGCGGCAGTTTCGTCGTGCTGTAAACCCTAAAACCGCGGGCATCCATGTACTGCATCATGCCGCCCAAGATATCGCTGCGCCGGGAATGGCGCCAGCCTTCCAGGACGATGATCACCGGCAGTCCCGCCGCCCGGCAGTCCCGCTGAATCTGTCCCAGTTCCTCCCCTAAGGAAGCATCCAGGACCTTCTTCAACTTCACCTTACTCAGCTTTTTACTCAAATCCACATTTTTTAACATCAGAACCGTTCCTCCTCCCAGCCCTTCAGTGCCCGGGGCTTACCCAAGATTTCCGCCAGTACGAAAGCCCGTACCAGCTCCTCCCGGCTGCCCAGAAAAGCACCCTGCCGGGTCTGTATATGGTCGGATGAACCTGCAGGCTGTCTAGGCAGCTCTGCCTCCGGCGTAATTAAAAATTCCGGGGCCCGGCTCGTTTCCTGAAACACCGGCGCCGTGGAAATTTTTCTGGTCTCACTATCCGTACGTACCCGGCCGTCCTTGATGGTACGTCCGTCCTTAATAGTGGCGGCATCCTTCACGGTGCGGCCGTCATTAACCGTACGTCCGTCCCGGACCGTGCGCCCGTCCTTAATCACGGACGGCCCCGCCTTGGGGACGCGGCCCTGGGCCACGATGGTACCTCCGGCGGCAGGCTGAACCTGTCTGGGAGTTTCCTTATGCTCTTGCTCATCTACCTTCACGAACAGGTCCGGAATCTTAAAATCAGCTTCCTGTCCCGTCCGGGAAAAATTATTTCTTGGCATGGCTGCTCCTATTTAACCGGCTTCGAGGGTGCATCCTTGGCTCCCGTATCCGCAATCGACTTGCGCATATCCGTATCCGCCAGGATATTGTTCATGCGGTAATAGTCCATGACGCCTAAACGGCCGTTGGCTAAAGCTTCTGCCAGAGCCGCCGGCACCTTGGCCTGGGCTTCCACCACCTTGGCCTGCATCTCCTGTGTATAGGCCCGCATTTCCTGTTCCTTAGCCACGGCCATGGCACGTCTCTGTTCCGCCTTGGCCTGGGCGATGCGTTTATCCGCTTCCGCCTGGTCCGTGGACAGGGAGGCGCCAATGTTCCGGCCTACATCAATATCCGCAATATCAATAGACAAAATTTCAAAGGCCGTACCGGCATCCAGACCTTTCTGGAGCACGGTCCGGGAAATATAATCAGGGTTCTCCAGCACATCGGTATGGCTGGCGGCAGAACCTACGTTGGTGACGATACCCTCGCCGACCCGGGCGATAACGGTGGCTTCACCGGCGCCGCCTACCAGACGGTCGATGTTGGCACGTACCGTAACCCTGGCCTTCACCTTCAGCTCAATACCGTTCTTGGCCACGGCGCTGACCGTAGGCGTCTCAATAACTTCCGGGTTCACGCTCATCTGTACGGCTTCCAGCACATTACGGCCGGCCAGGTCGATGGCGCAGGCCCGCTCAAAAGTCAAAGGAATCTCGGCCCGGTGCGCCGCAATCAGGGCGTCAATCACCCGGTCCACGTTACCGCCGGCCAGGTAATGAGCTTCCAGCTGGTTGGCATTCACATCCAGACCCGCCTTGTTCGCCTTGATCAGCGGCAGCACGATCTGAGCAGCCGGTACCCGGCGCAGGCGCATGCCCACCAGGTTAAAGATACCTACGTCCACACCGGCGGCAATAGCGGAAATCCACAACCCCAGAGGTACAAAATTCAAGAACAGGGCAATCAGCATCACGATGATGATAAAAGAAAAGGCCCCGCTGAATAAGAACTGCAACATCATTTTCCTCCTGCTTAAGCCGTGCTTAAGTCTCCCCACAAGTTTTTTCTGCCGCCGCCCTTAAGAGCAGCGACGCATACCAATACTACCCCAGAAACAAGCCAGCGGCCACCGGCCAGCCTGACTGCTGTTCCGGCACCGCTGCCGCTTTAAGAAGCGCTACTGTCACCCGCAGGTGCAGCGGCAACTTGTTTCACTATGATTTTACTACCTTCCACCCGGATAACCTCGATTCGGCTGTGACTGGCGATATAATCGCCTTCCGTAAGCACATCCAGACGCCGGCCTTCCACCACGGCGGTTCCTGCCGGACGGAGCATGCTCAGTGCTTCTCCCTGTTTACCCAGCAGACGCCGGTAGCTGGCTTCTTCTTTCTCTATGCTCTTGACCGCGTTCTGACGTTCCAGAAGCACGATGGGGTTCCAGCGGCAATCGGACGGCAGTGTGTGACAGAGCCAGACCAGGGCGGCAATCACCACCACATAGACCAGCGCGATGATCAGCAGCGAGCCGATGCCTCCCCCCATAAAGAAGTAGGCGGCTACCGTAAAACACAAGATGGCGCCGGCGGCACAGACACCAAACCCGGGAATAGCTACTTCCAGGATCAGCAAAAAAATGCCGGCCAGCACAAATTGTTCCTCCAGGCTCACGATAAGTCTCCTTTCCGTCATTTTCCAGAGAGGCTCAGCCTCCCGTTTTTTAAACTTACATATATATTTAAGGATACCACAAAACAGGGAAAAAGTATAGAACTTCTCCCCAAAAAGGACCTCGCCGGAGCGCCGAAAACTGAGAAATCTTTGTGAAGAAATCTTAGCCCCTCCATACAAAAAAAGCAGTGCCGTTTGGCACTGCTTTTTCCAGTTTTAACTATTTAAGTAAACCCCGGACTACCGTATTGATTTGTTTGCCATCAGCACGGCCTTCCGCCTTAGCCATCACGGCCTTCATTACCTTGCCCATATCCTTGGGGCCGGTAGCTCCGGTTTCCTTGATAGCTGCTGTTACCAGCGCAGTTAATTCTTCCTGGCCCATAGCAGCGGGCAGATATTTTTCCAGGATGGCGATCTCAGCTTTATTCTGATCCACCAAATCCTGACGTCCACCCTTGGTAAACTCTGTGATGGAGTCTTCACGCATCTTGACGCCTTTGCGCAGGATGGAGATGACTTCACTATCCGTTAAATCCTTTTTCCCGTTAATCTCGGCATTTCTGATATCGTTACGGGCCATCCTGATGACGGCTAAACGCAACTTACCAGCTTCACGGTCCTTCATGGCCTGTTTCATATCCGCGACTAACTGGTCCTTAATTGTCATGCAGACGCGCCTCCATTATCTGGTCTTGCGCTTACGAGCTGCTTCAGACTTTTTCTTTCTGGCTACGCTGGGCTTCTCGTAGTGCTCACGCTTTCTAACTTCAGAAAGGATACCCGCTTTCTGGGTAGCTCTCTTGAATCTGCGCAGGGCGCTCTCCAAAGACTCACCTTTGCCGACCTTAACTTCTGCCATCTAATCTCCCTCCCTCCACACACTTAGGGAAGTGTATTTTAAGTGTAGCTGCCGGGTACGGTTCGCACCTTTCCCTACAGTATTTACTAAACTATTATATATTATTCACCTGCGGCTGTCAAGAAATCAGCAGGGCGGCCACCCTAATTCTTTGCCGCCAATCAGGTGGATATGTAAATGGTTTACGGATTGTCCGCCTTCCTTACCCGTGTTGATCACGATACGGAAACCTTTTTCCTTAACTCCCAGCTGCGTGGCCAGGGTTTCTACCTTGCCCAGCATGTACTTCACCAGTTCCGGGTCCGCGGTCATGATATTGTCATAATGCTGCTTGGGCAGTAACAGGACATGCACCGGTGCAGCCGGAGCCACATCCTTAATGGCGATCATCTTCTCATCCTCATAGACCTTTTGGGAAGGAATCTCGCCGGCAATGATGCGGCAGAAAATACAATCACTCATCCTTGGTCCTCCTCCTTCATAGATTACTACAGTTTAAATTCCACATGGCCACGCAAAATCCTTTTTCCCGCGGTCAGCTTCACAAAAACTTCTTATTTACACAGTCCCCGACCGTGGCAGCGGTCAGACCTGACCTGTCGGCTCGCCTTGTACGCCCTCACCGGCGAGGCCCGTAACCCGGACCGTGACCAGCTTACCGCACCAGGCGGCGCTGCCCGGCAACTGGACCCGGATATAGTTATCGCTGAGACCTTCTACCAGACCGGGAGCCGTTTCCTGCTCCACCAGCACCCGCAGCTTGTGACCCAGCAAACTTTCCCGGTACGCCCGGTGCATTTTTTCATCCAGGGCGGCCAGTCTATGAGCACGCTCCGCCTTCACCGGTTCCGGTACCTGTTCCGGCAGGGCTGCCGCCGGCGTTCCCTGTCTTTCCGAGTAGGGGAAAATATGCATCTTGGCAAAACCGCACTGCTGGACAAAAGCGCAGGTGGCTGCAAAATCCGCCTCCGTCTCCCCGGGAAAACCTACGATCACATCCGTGGTCAAAGCAATGCCCGGTACCAGGCTGCGGATATGCTGCAGCATCTGTAAAAACTTAGCCGTGGTATAGGGACGGTGCATGGCCTGCAAGACCTTGTCGCAGCCAGACTGCAAAGGCAGATGTAAATGTGGACAGAGTCTTTTATCGGTCGCAAACAGCTGCAAGAGCCGGTCTTCCACCTCGACGGATTCCAAAGAACCCAGACGCAGGCGTGCCAAGCCCTGTACCTTGAGCGCCGCCGCCACCGCATCGTATAAAGTAGTACCGGGCGCCAGGTCCCGGCCGTAACAGCCCAGATGGATGCCGATGAGCACCACTTCCTGATAACCCAGGTCCACCAGCCGCTGCACCTCGGCAGTAATATTGGCCAGGCTCCTGGAACGCAGCGGTCCCCGGGCATAAGGGATGATACAGTAGGTACAGAACTGGTTGCAGCCTTCCTGAATCTTTAAATAAGCACGAGTCTTATCGGCCTCGTTGCCCCCGGCCAGTTCCTCAAAATGGGTGTTGGCTGTCAGCTTATGCACGTAACTGGCCGTGTCCACCCGGGTCTGGGTCAAGGCCGCCTGCACCAGCTCCACGATGTGAGGCCGGTCCTGATTGCCAATTAATAAATCCACCCCGGGGATAGCCGCCACTTCCTCGGGGGCCGTCTGGGGATAACACCCGGTCACCACCACCAGGGCATCCGGATTTTTCCGGACCGCCCGGTTAATGATCTGCCGGGATTTATGCTGGCCGGTATTGGTTACCACGCAGGTATTCACCACCACCACATCCGCCCCCGCCGTAAAGGGTACTACCTTAAACCCCTCCCGGACGAACAGGGCTTCCATGCTGGCAGAATCCGACTGGTTCACCTTACAGCCCAAAGTATAAAAAGCAATTGTCTTCTGCATGCTCTCGTGAATGCTCCTCTTTATAAACCTAAATCGCCGCTGGCGTATAAGATGGCCGCCAGGGCTACCATGCCGGCCGTCTCCGTGCGCAGGATGCGCCGTCCTAAGCTGACGGAGATAGCGCCGGTGGCCGTAGCCGCCTCCACCTCTGTTTCCGCCAGACCGCCTTCAGGACCGATGATCACCAGCACCGAAGTTACAGCCGGGTGGGCTTCCAGCACAGCTTTTAAACTGACCTGCTGCTCGCTTTCGTAGGCTAACAGTTTCAGCTGGCTGGGTTCCGCCTGTAAAAGTTTGTCCAGGGTCTGGACCGGCGCCACCTGGGGAATCAGATCCCGCTTACACTGCTTGGCCGCCGTTTCCGCAATCTTTTGCCAGCGCTGCACTTTTTTGGCGGCCTGGGCCGCATCTAACTGTACCACCGCATGCCTCATGGCCACGGGATAAATAGTACTTACACCCAGCTCCACCGCTTTCTGGATCACCCAGTCCATCTTCTCCCCTTTGGCCAGTCCCTGGGCCAAAGCTAAACGCACCCGGGACTCATGGCTGCCGGTTGCCAGCCGGGTACAGGCCAGGCTGATACTGCCGCTGGCTACAGCCGTGATGGTTCCCAGGGCGGTCACGCCGTCATCGGCTACCACTTGCACCTGGTCCCCGGCCTTCAGCCGCAGCACGTCCTTAATATGATGGGCGTCCATGCCGGTAATGGTCATGACCGGACTAAACGCTTTTGGAAGAAAGAATCTATGCATGATGCTCCGCCTCGAACACTAAAGCCACCCAGCCGCCGCTGGTGGTCACATTAAGTAAATGCAGGCCCGCTTGCCGGGCCGCCGTCACCACGTCTTCCTGACGTTCCACGATAATGCCGCTGGTCAGGAAACGCCCGCCGGTTTTAAGCTTCCCCGGCACGTCCGGCAGCATGCTGATGACGATATCCGCTAAAATATTGGCCACGATCAGGTCAAACTGACCGTCCGTACCGGTTAATAAATCGCCTTCCCGAACCGTCACCTGTTTGCTGATGCCATTCCGGGTCAGGTTGGCCTGCGCCTGCCGTACCGCCGTACTGTCAATATCAACAGCCTGCACGCTGCCGGCGCCTAATTTCACCGCGCCTATGGCTAAGATGCCGCTACCCGTACCTACATCCACCACCTGCATGCCGGGACGGATGAGTTTTTCCAGGGCCGCCAGACACAGGGCCGTGGTGTGATGGGTGCCGCTGCCAAAAGCCGCTCCCGGATCGATATCCAGAACTACTTCGCCGGGCCGGGCCGTATAGTCTTTCCAGGCCGGCTTAATGACAAAATGCCGCCCTACCGGCGTAATCTGGAAATAGGGTTTCCAGTTATTGATCCAGCTGTCCTCGGATACTGCCCGCAAGTGCAGTTCGCCTAAGCGGCAGGCGCCGATACGGGCTTCCACCGCTGCCAGTTCCTGTTCGATCCGCGTTAAGCGTCCTTCCAGGCGCTCATCCCGGGGATAATACGCCGTGATGGTAACCGCCTCCGGTTGCTCGTCCACCACCACCCCGTTAGGGGCGCCGCACATCCGTAAAATTTCTGCCGCAGCTTCCGCAGCCGCAGGCAGCACCTGTACCTTTACCTCTAACCATCGTTCCACGCTGTTACTCCTCCGGTACACGGACTGCCAAGTCTTCCCGCCCAGGCTCTCGCCTGAGGACGTGCACCCTAAAATTATCTTGCTGCATGTTGGTATATTATAACATAAAAACAGGCCCGGACCAAATAGTCCGGACCTGCAGCACCACAATTTACTTAAATAAACCTTTAATCTTGTTGAGGAAACCTTTTTCCTCGGGATTGATATTGTCCTTGCAGATGTCCGCGAACTGTTGCAAAGCCTGTTTCTGCTTCTCGCTCAGTTTTCTGGGCACCACGACCTTAACCCGTACCAGCTGGTCGCCCCGGGTACCGCTCCTCAGGCTGGGAATACCTTTGCCTTTCAGACGCAGGACCGTGCTGGGCTGGGTGCCTGCCGGCACCTTCATGACCACCTTGCCGTCCAGGGTGGGAATTTCAATTTCCGCGCCCAGGCTGGCCTGTACGATATTGATGGGTACCTCGCAGTACACATCCACGCCGCTGCGCTCAAAGAACTTGTGGGCGCGTACGTTCAAATAGACATACAGATCGCCGGGAGCACCGCCCTTGGTACCGGCAGCGCCTTCACCTGCTACCCGCAGCCGGGAGCCGTTATCCACTCCGGCCGGAATCTTCACTTTCAGTTTCTTGCTCTTCTTCTGGGTACCTTTGCCATGACAATCGTGGCAGGGACTGGAAATAATCTTGCCCTCACCATGGCAGCGGGAACAGGGCCGTACGCTCTGCATCTGGCCGAACATGGTATTCTGCACGAACCGTACTTCGCCGGTACCGTGACATTCCGGGCAGGTCTCTACCTTGGAACCGGGCTCCGCGCCGCTGCCGTGGCAACGTTCGCACTGCTCGTCCCGGTAGATGCTGATTTCCTTCTCTACGCCAAAAGCCGCTTCCTCAAAAGCAATATCCAGATCGTAGCGCAAATCGCTGCCCCGCTGGGGGCCGCCCTGACGTGCGCCGCCTCTGCGGCCCTGACCGCCGAAGAACATGTCGAAAATATCTTCCATGCCGCCGGCTTCAAACCCGCCGAAACCGCCCTGGCCGCCAAACCCGCCAAAGCCTCCCGGACCGCCGGCCCCGCCGTTCTCAAAAGCGGCGTGGCCAAACTGGTCGTACTGGGAGCGTTTCGTCTCATCGCTGAGGACGCTGTAGGCTTCACTGACTTCTTTAAACTTATCGGCTGCCGCAGGATTATCCTTGTTCAAATCAGGATGATACTTACGTGCCAGGGTACGATATGCTTTTTTTATTTCTTCTGCCGTGGCAGTTTTAGAAACTCCCAGCACCTCGTAATAATCTTTTTTCTCAGCCAATTTTTACACCATCCTGCAACAAATTATTTCTTCTTGTCGTCGTCCACCACTTCGGCGTCTACCACATCGTCTTCCGGTTTCTTGCCTGCGCCTGCACCGGCAGAAGCACCGCCGGCAGCACCAGCCGCACCGGCTGCACCGGCACCGGCCTTGTTGGCCTCAGCCTGCTTGTACAGTTCTGCGGACAGTTCGTACAAAGGCTTGGTCAAAGCTTCGGTATCAGCCTTAATCTTAGCCACGTCGTTGCCCTTCAGAGTTTCCTTCA
>JAKVKY010000037.1 GCA_022484685.1 Acidaminococcaceae bacterium
GCAGGTAAGAATTTTTAACCAGCGTGGCCAAAGTCAGGTAGCCGATAATTAAAACTGCCAGCCAGGGGAAATACCACAGCGGGATCCGGCCCAGCCCCATAGCCTTAAAGGCAAAAGGCAGGAACGGCAATACCGTGACGATGAGGCAGGCAAGCGTGGTCACCAGGATGACAGGATAGGAAGCCACGCTCCGGATAAACGGCAGCTTGCGCGTGCGCAGCATATGGATGACCAGGGTCTGGCTCCACATGGATTCAATAAACCAGCCGCTCTGGAAGATGCCGATATACAGCGCCTGCTGTGCCGGATTGGTGAGCTGACTGTACAAGAGTCCGCCGGTAAAAGCCGGACAGACGATAAAGTACATGAGCAGGTAGGTCAGGATATCGAACAGGGAGCTGGCCGGTCCCAGCCAGAGCATAAACGTGCTGATGGAGGTGGCCTGCCAGGGTTTGGGATAAGCTAAATATTCCTGATCGATATTATCCCAGGGCAAAGCTACGCAGGACATATCGTACAGCATGTTAAGGAACAACAGCTGCAGGGCGGTCATGGGCAGGAACGGCAGGAAAGCGCCGGCTACCAGGACGGATAGCATATTGCCAAAGTTGGATGCCGCGGTCATCTTGATATATTTGATCATGTTGGCGTACGTTTTGCGGCCTTCCAGGATGCCGGCTTCCAGGACCAGTAAATCCTTGGCCAGCAAAATAACGGCGGCCGCTTCCTTGGCAATATCCACAGCGCTGTCTACGGAAATACCCACATCGGCAGCACGCATGGCGGCAGCGTCGTTGATACCGTCGCCCATGTAACCTACCACGTGGCCGGCTTCGCGCAAAACGCGGATGACCCGGCTTTTCTGGTCCGGGGTCAGCCGGGCAAAAATAGTGGTCACGGCGGTGCGGCTGGTTAATTCCTCGTCGCTTAAATTTTCCAGGTCGCTGCCTAACAGGATGTGGTCGGTGGCGATACCTACCTGGCCACAGACTTTGCGGGTAACTTTTTCGCTGTCGCCGGTTAAAACTTTGACGGCTACATGCAAGCCGGTCATGGCTTTAATGGCCGCAGCGGCTGTCGCCTTAGGCGGATCCAGAAAGGCCAGGTAGCCCATCAGGACCATATCGTGTTCATCGGCTACGGAAAACTGGCCTACAGGCGCCGGATTGGTTTTTTGCGCCAGCATCAGCACCCGCATGCCTTCAGCGGCTAAATCTTCGGCTTTCTTTTCAATCAACTGCCGGTAAGTGTCGCTTAACGGTTTAATCTGACCGTCATATTCCACATACTGGCAGATGGCCAGCATTTCCTGGACCGCGCCTTTGGTGATCATCTGAGTTTTGCCTGTCGCATCGGCAATTACTACGCTCATGCGGCGCCGGGTAAAATCAAACGGGATCTCGTCTACTTTTTCGTAACGGGTCTCCAGGGTTTCGTGTTCCATGTGGGAACTTTGAGTGGCGTATTTAATGATGGCCACGTCTAACAGGTTTTTCAGTCCGGTCTGGTGGTAGCTGTTCAGGAAAGCATGCCGCAAAACCCGGTCGTCTTCCTTGCCCATCACGTTCAGATGATATTCCAGCACGATCCTGTCTTCTGTCAGGGTGCCGGTCTTGTCCGTACACAAAATATCCATGGACCCCAGGTTCTGGATGGCGTGCAGGTTCTTGATGATAACTTTCTGCCGGCTCATGGCCAGGGCGCCTTTAGCCAGGCAGGTGGTCACGATCATGGGCAGCATCTCGGGGGTCAGGCCCACGGCGATGCTGATGGCAAAGAAAGCGGCGCTGAGCCAGTCGCCTTTGGTAAAACCATTGAGTAAAAAGACCACGGGCACCATGGCCGCCATGAAACGGATCAGGACCAGGGATACCGAACGTACGCCTTTTTCAAAACTGGTGGGGAGCAGGGGTTTATCCAGGGCGCCGGTAATGCCGCCCACCAGCGTATCGTTACCGGTAGCCACGATGACACACAGGGCGCTGCCGCTTAAGACGGAACTGCCCATGAAAGCCAGGTTGGCGATACTGGTCAGGGAATCGGCGTTTGCTACAGAGGTGGCGGTTTTTTCCACCGGTTCGCTTTCGCCGGTGAGGGCGGCCTGGTTGATAAATAAATCTTTGGCCGCCAGGATACGCACATCGGCCGGCAGCATATCACCGGCCGCCAGACGTACGATGTCGCCTACCACCAGTTCGCTGAGCGGCAGTTCTTCCAGGTTCCGGCCCTGGCGTTTGACGGTGGCCGTGGTACTGATCATGGCGCTGAGTTTGGCGGCCGCGTTATTACTGCGGGTATCCTGCACAAAACGCAAACAACCGCTGAGCAGGACCATGACGCAGATAATGATGACCGTGGCGGGATTTTTGTCTTCCGGCGCCGCATAAATAATATTGGTACAAGCGGAAACCAGGGCCAGCAATAGCAGGATCAGGGTAAAAGGATTGACGAAAGCATCCTGCAGCCGGCTGAAGACACCGGGTTGCTTATGGGTCTTGATCGTGTTGGCGCCGTAGTCTTCCCGGGCTTTGGTCACAGCTTCAGGCGCGAGACCATCCGTGTTGCTTTTTAAGGCCGTCAACACTGCGGCCGCGGCATGGGTAGCCGCAAAAATTAACCGTTCCCGGACGGCCTGCTGCCGTGCCAGGGTGCCGGTAAAAATGCTCGTGATAAGCATGATGCACCTCACTTTGAGGTGGCATTTTTATACTCCCGGACATAAAAATACCACCGACTTACAAATTCTTGTAAGCGGTGGTCAGGTTCTTAAGTGCGTGGAGGGAGATGACTCTGGGGACACTAAGCCCCGGGTCTCTGGAAAAAGGCGACACTATACCTGTAAACACCGCTTGTTCTTGTTAAGCTGCACCCTCGGGGTTTACTCATATAGCTCACCTGCCTTTAAAAGTCAATTTAGTCGAAATTAGGGGTAAAGAGGTTTCTTTACCGAAAATATTGTAACATGTTCGGCAATATTTGGCAATAGCTTTTGCAGACGCACTGACAGCAGCCCGGTTAAAAGACAGCGACTGGCAGGACTGGCTCCGGGTCGCCGACGCCGGAGAAATTTGCCGTAACGCCGAAAAAATTTAACCTGTCTTAGCAGTTGCCGGTATAGACATAATGTAAATGTTTTTTGGCGATGTCGGCCAGGTGGTAGACAGTGCTTACCCTGGTCGCATCCCGGTCCACCATCTCAAAGCGGGGGAAGAAACGGCTGACGTGCAGGGGAATGTCCGGGGATAAACCGGCTACCCAGCTGCTTAAGGCTTCCATCTCTTCCACGCTGTCGTTTTCTCTGGGGACGATCAGCGTGGTTAATTCCACATGGGCGTGGGGCAGCACGGCGGTGATAAAGTCCTGCACCATCTGCAAGCTGCCGTGGAGCTGGTCGTAATAAGCCTGGGTAAAACCTTTCAGGTCGATATTGTACGCATCCACGATGCCGTTTAAGGCCGTGGCTACTTTAGCGGTAGCGCAGCCGTTGGTGACCACTACGTTCTTGAGCCCGGCGGCGTGAACCAGTTTGCCGGTGTCCACGATGTATTCGTAACTGATTAAAGGTTCGTTATAGGTAAAAGCCACGCCGATATTGCCCTGGGGTTTTAACGCCACCGCCTGGGCAGTCAAAGCTGCCGGCGCCACGTATTTTAAACGGTAGGTACTATAATCGGCCTGGCTGATCTCGTAATTCTGACAGAAGGGGCAGCGCAGGTTGCAGCCAAAACTGCCGGCGGACAGGATCCGGGAACCGGGGTAAAAACGAGCCAGGGGCTTTTTTTCGATAGGGTCCAGGGCCAGGGAAGTTAAGAGTCCGTAGTTGATAGGTTTTATGGTGCCGTCCTTGTTGGCGCGGCCCCGGCACAAACCGGTCTGACCGGGGGCCAGGTTGCAGTGGTGAAAGCAGACGTCACAAATCATGGTGGTAATCGCCTCCTGAAACAAAGAAAGCTAAACAGACGCCGCAGTAAATATTTATACCAGGACCAGCGGTCCGGTGTTTGGCAGGCGTCGTCAAAAGTGACGCACTACTTCAAAGCGCGTCAGACGCACCCCCGTTTCTTCCGGATAGATACCGGCTTTCTGGCGGGCGATGCTAATCTGCTTCTCCACGGAGTTCACGCCTTCCAGGTTGGGCAGGAGCAGTCCCTGCCGGCTGCCTTTGGTGACGATGACGCCGTAACGTTTCACATCTAACTGGGACGGCGCTTCGATAGGCTCCAGCGGCCCCAGGATATCTACGCTGTAGACTAACTCGCTCAGTTCGCCGGGTTGTACCGGGGTAAAGCGCGGGTCTTCCGTGGCAGCGCTGATAGCGTTATGCATGATTTCCCGGGCGATATTGTCCTGCATGGGACCGATGGTCCCGATGCAGCCACGCAGCTGTCCGTGCTCTTTTAAAGAAACGAAAGCGCCGGCCTTGCCAGAGAGCATCTCCGGCGGTAAATTTGCCGGCAGTTTGAGCCGGCGGCCGTCTTTAATAAAACTTTCGATGGTGGCCCGGGCCAGTTTGACATAAGGATCTTCTTTAGCCAAACGTTCCTGGTACATCTGGGCACGGATGCGGTCGTAATGGCTGCCAAAATGCCGGTTCTCATCTACGCCCAGCGGGGTGAAGGCACACACCCCGTATCCAACGCCGAAAGGTCCTTCGTAGGATAACTGTTCGGCTTTAACAGCAAGTCCGTCCAGGGCGCCGGCCATTATTGTAAAGGAACGGTGCCCGCATTCAGCGGCTTCTTCGCACAGGGTATCGTCAAAGGTAAAAAGCTGTTCAAAAGCGCCGCTGCCCATGACTGCCATGATGCGCTTGTCATATTTGGGACCGGCCGGGTCAAAGCCGTAGGGACCGCTGCGTTTTAGCTTGTGGGATAAATCGCCGCTGGCGATAAAGACCACGCGCCGGTTTAATTTGGCAGCCGTGGCGGCAATGAGCTGGCCCAACTGGTAATGCTTTTGCAGGCTGAGTCCGGACAAGCCGATACGCACCAGCTTATAATTTTTGTAACACTGGTTGACAAAATATAAAGGAACCATGGTGGCATGGTCCAGCTGGGGGTCGCGTTCACCTCTGGTACCGGCCGGCAGCTTGGTCTGGTCCGCCAAAGTTTCCAGGGTACCGGTAAATTCCTGGTCATAGGCGCAGGTCATCTTTTCCTGGGGCGCGCCGAACTGAGCAAAATTGCCGCCGGCGGCGGCGCCGGGAGAAACATGAAAATAGTCCAGATATAAAGTAGTATGAGGGCTGGTCACCACAATAGTTTCCGGAGCCAGCTGCGCTACCCGGCGTGCTACTTCCTGATAAGCCGCGATGGTGGCGCTGATACCCTGCTCCTCGCCGCGGCCAACGGACGGCACGATTAGCGGCGGATGGGGAACCATGAAAGTACCTACGATAGACATATACTCATCTCCTTCAAGATTAACCATGAAAGCTACAATACAAGATTTATCCTGCAAATTTATCTTTCCCGGTAGTTACAGCAATTTACCCTTTCGGGGAGGCAACTTTTCCACCACATACTTAGTTCAGATGCAGGAGATCATCGTCGCTGTCCGGATTTAAGATATGGCTCAGGATCATCTTGATAAAAGGACTTTTATTCAGATGCAACGCTTTTAAAACAGCCATCCGGATGGCCGGGGTAATCAGATTGGGGTCCCAGCGGTCCAGGCTCATGGCTGCCAGTCCCCTGGCGGCGTCGGATAAACAGGTCAGCGCCAGGATTAACAGGCTGGCGCCTCTGCCGGGATGTTCATGGACAAAAGTCAGGACCAGGAGCAGGGACTCTTCATCATTAATGAAGGTGAGTTCGTTCCTGCTGATAAATTCAAACAGCTCGTGCATCCGTTCCCGGTCCAGCACCGGATACGGAGTTTCCGCAGGATTGCCTTCCGGATAAGCGTGCAGACAAAAACTAAGGGCTGCCGGGTCGGTAGGATGTTGCTGCAGGAAGTTAAAAACGCGCTCCCAGACATCCACGTTGATTCCGGCTGCCAGCTCAGCTACATCGGTATCCAGTTCGCCCTTCGTGGTAAAAAGTTTTTTCGTAATGATCGGTTCCCAGTCCCGGCTGTAGATTAGCTGGTCACAGGTGCTGATCAAGGTATTACAGGTGTTGGGGTTTAGTAAATCCCAGCTGGCATTTTCCACAATTTCCTGCAGCCGGTCCCGGATGGCCAGGATATTTACGGCATAGCTCGGTTTAACTACAAAAGGCACGCTGAGACGCAGCAAATTGGACAGCAGGTCTGCCAGATCGATGTTGAACTGCTGCGGTACGAAAGTGCCGAACTTATATTCCGGTTCATCTTCCACCGGGGAGAGGAAGAGCAGATACTGGATTACTACCTGCACCACCTGTTTGTAAAATTTTTCGCTGCAGCTTTCTACCTGCAGCCGTTTAATCAGCAGGCTCTCAATGATGATGAGCGGCGCTAAAGGCGGCCAGAAGATGCGCAGTTCCAAACCGTGGGCTAAGAGCCAGGTCTGCTGCCGGTCCGTCTTATAGTCGGCCAGCGCCAGGGCCAGGGCCCGGCCCCAGCCACAGGTATGCCGCAGCAGATACCAGATTTTTTGCTGGGGACGGATGTGACTGATATGACAGGCCAGACACAGATACAGGGTAAATTCTTCGCACAAGGCCATGGTGAACAAATCTTCGTACAACTGACGGGAATACAGGGTGCGGATCTTATCCAGGCCGATGACGCCGCAGATGAGATAACTGAACTTGACAATTTCCCGGTCCGGGGAAGTGTGCAGCCATTCATCCGCTAACTTGACCAGGTCGAAAGATAATTTCTGCTGCAGCATCTTCTTGCTCAAGAGGCCGAAGAGGACTACCATAGGGGCATCCTTCATAAACTCATACAGATCTTTCTTGTTCCGGGCCGAAGGGATGTCCTGCCAGCGTTTAAGCATGGCAATAATCTCCTCCACGGCTCCATCGCTGAGCTCGGCCAGGCTGGGGGAAAAAGTTTCGGCATCGTCATTGCCCCAGGTATAAGGATGGTCGGGATGGTCCGGCAGACTGCTGGCATCGTACCAGCCGTTTTCGTTCAGATGGTGCAGCACATACTCAAATAAACTATTTTTAGTTTTGGTGGGGTGTTTCGTCAAAGTTTTTTTCATGATAAGTTTATTATAACATAAAATCTACGTTCCGTGGCTTTTCCAGGACCGCAGCCCGTTAAAAGTAACGGGCCGTCCCCGGGAAATAAAAAAGTCCCGGAGCCAGGCTCCGGGACTAAAGGGAAAAGGTGTTCAATTCTTATTTTCAATTTCCAGCAGGCAGTCGCCGCTTTCAATCCGGCTGCCGGCGGCAACCAGGATTTCCGAAACGATACCGCTCATAGGAGCCGCGATGGTAGTTTCCATCTTCATGGCTTCCGTGACAATCAGAGGCATGCCCTTGGTAACAGCCTGGCCCTTGGTCACCAGTACTTTTACCACGCTGCCGGACAGGGTGGCGCCCACTTCGCCGGGGTTAGCCTTGTCGGCTTTCTTGCGGCTGACATTGGTGGTCTTGGTGGCCCGGTTCTTAATAGTAATTTCCCGGGGCAGACCGTTGAACTCAAAGGAGACGGTGCACATGCCGTTCTCGTCAGGCTCGCTGATATGCACCAGCTTGATGACCAGCATCTTGCCTTCTTCGATATTGACCTTGATTTCCTCACCGGGGGTCATGCCGAAGAAGAAGGTGGGCGTATCCAGGACGGAAACGTCGCCGAACTCGTTGTAACGGCTGATCCACTTGCTGTAAACATCAGGATACAGGCAGTAGGAGCTGACAGCTTCGTCGCTGGTGGGACCGTCCATAGCTTTGAGCTTGCTCTTGACCGTCTCAAAATCTACCGGCGGCAGCACGGCGCCCGGACGATGGTCCAGCGGCTTCTTGCCTTTCAGGATAATCTTTTGCAGTTTGGCGGGGAAGCCCATGTACGGCGTACCGATACGGCCTTCAAAGAATTCTACCACGGATTTGGGGAAGTCCAGCACCTCGCCCTTGGCGTAGATGTCTTCTTCAGTCAGCTCGTTCTGCACCATGAACAGGGTCATGTCGCCCACAATCTTGGAAGACGGGGTTACCTTGATCAAATCGCCGAACATCATGGAAACACGGTGGTACATAGCTTTGATTTCTTCCCAGCGGTCCAGCAGTCCTAAGGCTGCGGATTGTTGTTTCAGGTTGGTATATTGTCCGCCCGGCATTTCGTGTACATACACTTCCGGGTTGGGGAAAGCTTCGGTCTTGTCCGCAGCTTTGTAGTAGGGACGTACTGTTTCCCAATAGCGGGACATTTCGTTTAAAGCGGTTACATCCAGACGGGGCTGGCGGGGATTGCCGGACAGGGCGTACCACAAACTGCTGGTACTGGGCTGGGCGGTGCCGCAGCTCAGGGCGCTCATGGCGGTATCCACGATATCTACGCCGGCGTCAATAGCCCGGGCGTACATGTAGATGGCATTGCCGCTGCCGTCATGGCTGTGCATATGGATGGGCAGATCCACGGCATCCTTTAAAGCGCTGACCAGCTGGTAAGCAGCTTCGGGACGAACCAGACCCGCCATATCTTTGATGGCGATGATGTTGGCGCCGGCCTTGGCCAGTTCCTTAGCCATCTGTACATAATATTTGAGATCGTATTTATCCCGGCGCGGGTCTAAGATATCGCCGGTGTAACACAGGGCTGCTTCGGCAACTTTGTTGCACTCGCGGACGGTATCCAGGGACAGACGCATGTTGTCCAGACCGTTCAAACTATCGAAGACACGGAACACGTCCACGCCATTCTTGGCGGAGAGCTTAATAAATTCCTTGACCACGTTATCGGGATAGCTGGTGTAGCCCACGGCGTTAGCGCCGCGGAGCAGCATCTGCAGTAAAATATTGGGCGCAGCCTGGCGCATCTGGCGCAGACGGTCCCAGGGACTTTCGTCCAGGAAACGGTAGGCCACGTCAAAAGTAGCGCCGCCCCAGCATTCGAAAGCGTACATCTCCGGCAGCTTGCCGGCGGTGTCCCGCATCACGCGCAGCATATCCAGGGTACGCAGGCGCGTAGCGAACAGAGACTGGTGGGCATCACGGAAAGTGGTGTCCATGATCAGAACTTCTTTCTGAGCCTGTACCCATTGGGCCAAAGCTTCCGGACCTTTGCTGTCCAGGATTTGTTTGGTGCCGGACTTTAAGTCGCCCTTAAAAGGCTTAGGCATATCCAGGGGCGCGTACTCCGGTTTCTTTTGCACGCCTACGTTGGCGTAGCCGTTCACGGTTACGTCGCCGATATAATGCAGCAGCTTGGTGCCGCGGTCGTGGATGACAGGGTATTCAAACAGCGCCGGCGTCTGGTCTACAAAGTTGGTGGTGTAGGAGCCGTCGATGAATTTGGGGTTCTGCAATACTTTTTCCAGGAACTGGATATTAGTTTTGACACCGCGGATACGGAATTCTTTTAAGCAGCGCAGCATCTTGGTGATGGTGATCTTGTGGGTCAGGCCCCAGGTGGTAGCCTTAACCAGCAGGGAATCGTAGTAGGGCGTGATCACGGAACCGGTGAAAGCGTTGCCGCCGTCCAGACGAATGCCCATGCCGCCGCCGCTGCGGTAAGCAATCAGCTTGCCCGTGTCCGGCATAAAATTGTTGGTAGGGTCTTCGGTGGTGATACGGCACTGGATGGCTTCGCCTACATAGGAAAGCTTATCCTGGGTGGGAATACCGATTTCCGCACTGTGCAGGCCGTAGCCTTCGGCGATTTTAATTTGCGTCTGGACAATATCGATACCGGTAATTTCTTCGGTAACGGTATGTTCCACCTGGATACGGGGGTTAACTTCGATAAAATAGAAGTTGCCGTCCGGGGTAACCAGGAACTCTACGGTACCGGCGCTGAGGTAATGCACGTTCTTCATGAGCTTGACGGCAGCCGCGCAAATCTTGGTGCGCAGCTCGGGTTTCACGAACACGGCCGGAGCCATCTCCACCAGTTTTTGGTGGCGGCGCTGTACGGAGCAGTCACGCTCGAACAGATGCATCACTTCGCCCTGCTCGTCACCCAAAATCTGGACCTCAATATGTTTGGGGTCCTGCAAATATTTTTCCAGATAAATTTCATCGCTGCCGAAAGCTTTTAAGGCTTCGCTCTTGGCCAGGTTGTAGGCAGTTTCTACGTCTGCGGCGTTATTTACCACGCGCATGCCGCGGCCGCCGCCGCCGTTAACGGCTTTAATAATGATGGGGAAACCGTACTTGGCGCCGAAGTCCTTGACTTCCTGCACGTTCTTGACGGTGCCCTGGGTGCCGGGAATCATGGGGATGCCGGCCAGACGGGCCTGTTCCCGGGCGTTAATCTTGTCGCCGAACATGATCAGATGTTCCAGACGGGGGCCGATAAAGATGAAGCCCTCTTCGTTGCAGCGTTTGGCTAAATTGCTGTTCTCAGACAAAAAGCCATAGCCGGGATGGATGGCATCTACGTCATGCTCCTTAGCTATGCGCAGGATATCTTCAATATCTAAATAGGCTTCCACCGGACCTTTGCCGGCGCCTACCAGGTAAGCTTCGTCAGCTCTGTTACGATGTAGAGACATGGTGTCTTCTTTGGAATAAATAGCGACGGTGCGGATGCCTAGCTCATTGCAGGCACGGAACACACGGATGGCTATTTCGCCGCGGTTGGCAACCAGAACGGTTTTAATCTTTTTCATGAATGCTGAACCTCCTTATGAGTTATGTTTCCATTGTAGTATAGAAAAAGCGCTAGTTCAAGGTTTGACGTTCATGTATACATAATTCTTAACTTGTACAAGAGTAACACCAGAGTGTAACATGCTGTTCCCGCCGCCGCCCCCGGTGTAGAAATACCGCCGGGAGTGAGCGCCGTATTTCACAGATATTTTGCTTGTACAGCTGTACTAATCACGGTAGAATGGTTATAATATAATGTAGATAAGAATGTAGAAAAGATGTTGCAAGATAGATAAATATTTTGTGCAAGGAGGCTTAGCATGCAACCCAAGGAACCGAAAAGAAAATTATACTATTACTATATAGCGGCGATCCTGGTCATCTTTTTCCTGAACGCGTATGTCTTTCCGTCCGTGTTCAAACCCCAGGTGAAAGAGATTCCCTATGGTACCTTCCTGGAGATGGTTAATGATGGCAAGCTGGCTAAGGTGGAAATTACCGACAAGAAGATTGCCGCCCTGGCCACGGATACCAACGACAAGCAAATTTATGTTACCGGCCGGGTGGAAGATCCCCAGCTGGTAGACCGTCTGGTGAAGAGCAAGATCACTTTCTCCCAGGTTATTCCCCGGGAAAGTTCTCCGCTGGAAAACTTCTTCATGACCTGGGTGTTGCCTATCCTCTTCTTCTTTGTGGTAGGACAGCTGATCATGAAATATATGGGCAACCATATGGGCGGCAACGCCATGAGTTTTGGCAAGAGCAATGCCAAAGTCTATATCCAGGCCCAGACCGGCGTCACTTTTAAGGACGTGGCCGGCCAGGACGAAGCCAAGGAAGCCCTGGTGGAGCTGGTAGACTTTTTGCACGATCCCAAGAAGTATAAAGAGATTGGCGCCACCATGCCGAAAGGCGCTTTACTGGTAGGACCTCCTGGTACCGGCAAGACTTTGCTGGCCAAGGCTATTGCCGGCGAAGCTCATGTGCCTTTCTTCAGTATCAGCGGCAGTGAATTTATTGAAATGTTCGTCGGCATGGGCGCTGCCCGTGTCCGCGATTTGTTTAAGCAGGCTCAGGAAAAAGCTCCCTGTATCGTCTTTATCGATGAAATCGATGCCATCGGCAAAAAACGTGACAACGGCGCCTTTGGCAGCAACGACGAACGGGAACAGACCCTGAACCAGCTGCTCAGCGAGATGGATGGTTTTGATGGCAGCAAGGGCGTGCTTATCCTGGCCGCTACCAACAGACCGGATTCCCTGGATAAAGCTTTGCTGCGTCCGGGCCGGTTTGACCGCCGTATCCCTGTGGAGCTGCCGGACATGAAAGGCCGTGAGGCCATCCTGCGTGTCCATGCGGCTACCGTGAAGACGGAACCCAATATTGATTACAAGACGGTGGCTTTAGCTACGGTCGGCGCCAGCGGTGCGGACCTGGCCAACATCGTGAACGAAGGCGCCCTCCGGGCCGTACGTATGGGCCGGGAACTGGTAAGCCAGCAAGACCTGGAAGAATCCGTAGAAGTAGTTATCGCGGGTTACCAGCGTAAGAGCGCCGTTATCAGCCCCGAAGATAAAAAGATTATCGCTTACCACGAAATCGGCCACGCCCTGGTGGCAGCCAGCCAGAAAAAATCGGCGCCGGTACACAAGATTACCATTATTCCCCGTACCAGCGGCGCCCTGGGCTACACCATGCAGGTGGACGAGCAGGAGAAAGTGCTGCTGAGCAAGGAAGAATTGTTCAACAAGATTGTCACCATCACCGGCGGCCGCAGCGCCGAGGAAGTGGTCTTTGGTTCCATCACCGGCGGTGCGTCTAACGATATCGAGCAGGCCACCAAGATTGCCCGGGCCATGGTAGCACGGCTGGGCATGACGGAAGACCTGGACATGATGGGCTGCGAAACCATCCAGAACGCTTATCTGGGCGGCGACGCTTCCATGACCTGCAGCGAACAGACTTCGGCCAAGATTGACGGCATGGTCCTGGATATTATTAAGCGGGCTCATGCGGCAGCGGTAAAGATTCTGACCGAGCATCGGGAAGATATGGACCGCCTGGCGGAATATCTGCTGAAGAAAGAAACCATTACCGGCGCCGAGTTCATGGCTATCCTGAATCACGAGGATCCGGAACAGGCTCTGGCTAAGGAAGCAGAGAAAGCTAAAGAAGAAGGCAAATCCAAGATTGAGATTCAGGCGGACAGTACGGCCAGCACCCAGGCTTTTGCCGATGAGAATACGGCAGAGCAGCCTGCGGCTCCGGAAACTCCCACCACCCCGGCCACGCACAGTGTGCCTCATCCTTTGGGCGGGCTCAAGCCTACGGATGAGCAGAAGCCGGAAGCATAAAAGTAGTGACCCCTAACCACGCGTAGGGCGCCCAGCTAAAACCAGCTGGGCTTCCACGCGGTTACCGGTTCGGCATAGCCTGCCGAGCCGACCGCTGAGGTATTGATTCCCTGCAGCGTGGTGAGGGGTCTTATTTTATTTAGAGTTCTGTGTTATCATTTAAGGAAGAGTACAGGAGGAACGGAGCAAAACTATGCGTATCGGTTTGGTGCAGGCAGTTTTCCCGGCGGGGAAGCTGGCGGAGAATTATAAAACCATAACGAATTTTGCCCGGCAGGCCCAGGCCGCCGGGGTGGAACTTTTATGTTTTCCGGAGCTGGCGCTGACCGGTTACTGCCGGACCACGGCTAAGGATCTGGATTTTGCCGCCGTGGAAAAATACCTAGGCGTACAGAATAGTCAGGAGGGAAAAGGCGCAGCTGCTGCTACAACTTTACTGGCGGTAGCCTTTTGCAAGAACCTGCGGGATTTGGCGCGACAGTTAAAACTGGCGCTGGTGGTAGGTGCGGTGGAAAAAGCAGCGGACAAACTGTATATCACCACTTATATCTGTGACCGGGACGGTCAAATTTATCAGTATCGTAAGACCCATCCCGGAAAACGGGAAGCAGAAATTTTTGCCGCCGGGGAGGAACTGCCGGTGTTTACCTTGGCGGGCGGTGCAAAGGTGGGTGTCCTTTCCTGCAGCGACAACCATTATCCGGAAGCGGCTCAGACTTTGGCCCTGCAGGGAGCCAGATTAATCTTGGCGCCTTTTGCCGTGCCGGGGAAAATTAGCGCGCGGCACAAAATCTGGAACAAATATTTGCTGGCCCGGGCGTACGACAACCGGGTTTTCGTGGCGGCAGTGAACCACTTGGGACTCACGGCCGGCGGCAAAAATTTTGCGGGCGGCGCCGTAATTTATAATCCTCAGGGCGAAGTGACAGCAGAAAATTTTACCGGCACACCGGGATTATTGGTGGCCGATTTAGATTTGGCGGCGGCCGAAAAATTTTGGCAGCCCCAGGACGGCAGCAGTCATAACTTATGTTTTCCGCTGGTGCGGAAACCGGAACTGTATAAATAAAGTAACTGCAGCAGGGATACGGGCGGGGAAAATAATGCCGGCGTTCCTTTAAAAACAAACATCATAGTAAAAAAACCTCTATGCTTTTTGGGCGTTGAACCTGTCAAGCAAAAGTAGACACAATAAAAAAACTCAAAACCCCAATTCGGTCTTGTACTGAATTGGGGTTTTGTATCCCAATGCAGCTGCAGAACGCTTATTGTTGAAATATTTAACATATTTATTA
>JAKVKY010000038.1 GCA_022484685.1 Acidaminococcaceae bacterium
AGCTGAAGATGAGCATGATGCCCAAGGTCCTCCTCAACACGGTCAAGACCCTGGCCATGGTTTTCAGCCTGATTGCTTCTGCCGGCGCATTCGGCTGGATGCTGGCTTTCCTGCGTGTGCCCACCATTATCACGGATTTCGTACTGAGTATTAGCGATAACACTTACCTCATCCTGCTGTTCATGAACATCCTGCTGCTCTTCTTAGGCTGCATCATGGATATGGCGCCGCTGATCGTCATCATGACGCCCATCCTGCTGCCCGTAGCTGTGGCTTGCGGTATGGACCCGGTACAGTTTGGTGTGGTTCTGATTTACAACCTGGCCATCGGCCTGTGCACGCCTCCGGTAGGTTCGGCACTGTTCGTAGGCTGCGGCATTGCCAAGCTGCCTATTGAAAAAGCGGCCAAGGCTATGCTGCCTATGTATGCGGCTATGATCGCCGGTTTGCTCATCGTTACCTACGTGCCTTTCTTTACCATGTGGCTGCCTCATGCCATGGGTGTGATGAAGTAAAATTTTCCTGCCGGACAGGCCTTGGTTTGAAGGCCTGCCACTGGCATGTCTTGTTGCTAAAGATCGAGGAGAAAATTTGCTATGAAAAAGTTTATGGATAAGGATTTCCTGCTGGAGACAAAGACGGCGAAGACGCTGTATTTTGACCATGCGGCCAAGATGCCCATCGTGGATTATCACTGTCATATTAATCCTCAGGAAATCGCAGTCGATAAAAAGTTCAAGAATATTACGGAGGCCTGGCTGGGCGGGGACCATTATAAATGGCGCCTCATCCGTTCCAACGGGGTGGACGAAGAGTACATCACCGGTAAGGAATCCAGCGACCGGGAAAAGTTCCAGAAATTTGCCGAGGCGCTGCCCCGGGCTCTGGGCAATCCCCTGTACCATTGGACTCATCTGGAACTGCAGCGTTATTTTGGCGTGACCAAACCTTTAAACGGGGACACTGCCGAAGAAATCTGGGAGATCTGCAATGCCAAGCTGCAGGAGCCGGAACTGTCCGTACAGGGTATCATCAAGCAGTCCAACGTGAAATTTATCTGCACTACCGACGACCCTGTCTCGGATTTAAAATGGCATAAGAAACTACGGGCGGAAGGTAAATGCGCCGCCAAGGTTCTGCCTGCCATCCGTCCGGATAAGGCGCTGCATATTGCTAAAACTGAGTGGCCTGCCTATATGGATCAACTGGGCAAGGTGGCAGGGGTTACGATTACCGATATCGCCAGCGTGCGCAAGGCGCTTTTGCAGCGGCTGGATTATTTTGCCCAGTATGGCTGCCGGGCTGCGGACCATGCGCTGGAATATGTTTTCTGCCGCAAGGTTAGCGATGCCCAGGTGAACGTGGTCATCGAAAAAGCCCTGGCCGGCAAGGAACTGACCACGGAAGAAATCGAGATGTACGAGACGGCGGTGCTGCTGTTCTTAGGCGAGCAGTACGCTGACCGTGGCTGGGCCATGGAACTGCATTATTCCGCCCTGCGGGATACCAACACCAGGATGTACAAGAGTCTGGGCCCCGACACGGGCTTTGACTGCATCGCGGTGGCCAGCCACAACTGCGGCAAGGGCCTGGCGGATTTACTGAACGCACTGAACATGAAGAACAAACTGCCCAAGACGATTATCTTCTCCCTGAACCCCATGGACAACGCCATGATCGGTTCCATCATCGGTTCCTTCCAGGGACCGGAGGTGCGGGGCAAGATTCAGCAGGGCGCAGCCTGGTGGTTTAACGATACCAAGCGCGGCATGCTGGAGCAGTTAGACAGCATCGCCGATTTGTCCGTCCTGGGCAATATCCTGGGCATGCTGACCGATTCCCGGTCCTTCCTGTCCTATACCCGTCACGAATATTACCGCCGTATCCTCTGCAACTGGATCGGCAACAAGGTAGAGAACGGCGAGTATCCGGCAGATATGAAGATGCTGGGACAATTGGTGGAAGACATTTGCTATAACAATGCCGTCCGGTATTTTGGTTTCTATAAGGAGACGAAGAAAGCATGAAAAATGTCAGTGAATTGTACAGCCGGAAGGAGCGCCCCGTCAAGGTGCTGCAGATCGGAGAAGGCAATTTCCTGAGAGCCTTTGTGGATTATGGTATTGATGTGGCCAACGAGGAACTGGGTTTTAACAGCAACGTGGATATTATCGTGCCCATTGCCAACAAGCCGGCCCGTTTTGCCAAACAAAATAATATTTACACCGTGTGCCTGCGGGGCCAGAAAGATGGTAAGCCCTACAAGGAAAACCGGGTGGTGACCTGCGTGGAGCAGGTGTTGGGCGCCTACGAGGATTATGAGGCGTTCATGAAACTGGCGGAGCTGGAAACTTTGGAGTTTGTGGTTTCCAACACTACCGAAGCCGGTATCGTATACGAGGACGGGGACAAGCTGGCGGACAAACCGCCCAAGACTTTCCCGGCCAAGCTGACCAAGTTTTTGTATACCCGCTACCAGTTCTTTAAGGGCGCGCCGGACAAGGCGCTGACCATGCTGCCGGTGGAACTTATCGACCATAACGGCGAGAACCTGAAAAAATGCGTGCTCCAGTATGTGGCTTTGTGGCAGCTGGAAGCCGGTTTTAAAAAATGGCTGGATCAGGACTGCATCTTTGCCGGTACCCTGGTGGACCGCATCGTGCCCGGTTATCCCCGGGACGAGGCTGCCGCTATCTGCCAGGAACTGGGCTACGAGGATGAACTTTTGGACAAGGCGGAGCCTTTCGGCCTGTGGGTCATCGGCGATGCCCGGGTGGAGAAAAAGTTTAAGGTTTCCTCTAAAAAATGGCACGTGATTTTTACCGATAAGATTGAAGTGTACAAGGAACGCAAAGTGCGCATCCTGAACGGCGCGCATACTTCCATGGTGCTGGGCGCTTACCTGGCCGGTATGGATTATGTGGGCCAGTGCATGGCGGATCCCGATATCCGCACTCAGTTAGACCAGAGCGTGTTTGGAGAAATTGTGCCGACGGTGCATCTGCCCAAGGCGGAAGCCGAAGAATTTGCTCAGGCCGTGTTCGAGCGCTTTGAGAATCCCTTTGTGAAACATGCGCTGCTCTCCATTTCCTTGAATTCGATTTCCAAGTGGAAGGCCCGCGTGCTGCCCAGCTTTAAGGACAGCGTGGCTAATAACCACGGGCAGCTGCCTAAATGGCTGACCTATTCCCTGGCAGCTTTGCTGGCGTTTTACCATACCACTAAGGCAGGCAAGGGGTGCTTGTTAGGCACTCGCGGCGCGGATACTTACGAGATTCACGACGACGCGGACAAGCTGGAGTTTATCCGCCAGCAGGCCGGCAAGACCAACGCCGGATACGTACAGGCCATCATGAGCCGTACGGATTTCTGGGGCGAAGATCTAACTAAGATTCCCGGATTCTACGACGCGGTAGTTAAATATCTGGACGCCATTTTAAGCAAGGGCGCCCGGGCCGTGATTCAGGATTTAGGTAAGAAGTAAAAAATGACACGCCTGTGCGGAAAATTTCTGTACAGGCGTGCTTTGTAAGCAGGCACAAGCGAGGTGTAACATGGCAAAAATTTTTAAGATTCATCCCCGGGACAATGTGGCAGTAGCGGTGAGCGCTTTAGCCAAGGGCGAGGTGCTGCAGGCCGGCGGCGTTACCATAACTACCCGGACGGCGATTCCTGCCGGCCACAAGGTGGCGCTGGCGCCGATTGCAACCGGACAACCGGTGCTCAAGTACGGGTTTCCTATCGGTAACGCCACCACGGATATCGCAGCCGGGGACTGGGTGCACACCCATAACGTGCACAGCCGTTTAGGCAACCTGCTGGAATATAAGTACGAACCGGTGGCGGCGATAAAAGCTGCGGCTGGCCAGGCAGCGGCTAAAAATGCGGTTGAAAGTGGGGCAGACCAAACTGTAGTCCCTTTGCCGGATACTTTTTTAGGGTACGCCCGGGAAGATGGCAGCGTGGGTATCCGCAACGAAGTGTGGATCATTCCTACCGTGGGCTGCGTCAACGCCATTGCCCGCACTATCGAGCAGCAGTCCCAAAAGTTTTTAACAAAAAATATTGACGGCATTTTTGCTTACAGCCATCCCTACGGCTGTTCCCAGTTAGGGGACGACCATCAGCATACCCGCACCGTCCTCAGCGATCTGGTGCATAATCCCAACGCCGGCGCCGTGCTGGTGCTGGGACTGGGCTGCGAGAATAATCAGATTGCCCAGCTGCAGGAAGCCATCGGTTCCATGCCCGCAGGCAAAGTGCAGTTTTTAATCTGCCAGGAACAGCAGGATGAGATCGGCGCCGGGGTAGCCTTAATGGAAAAGTTGTGCCACTACGCGGCGCAGTTTACCCGCACGCCTCAGAACGTGAGCCAGCTGGTGCTGGGACTTAAATGCGGCGGCTCCGACGGTTTTAGCGGCATCACCGCCAACCCGCTGTTAGGCTGGGTGGCTGACAAGCTGACAGCAGCCGGCGGCACGGCTATTTTGACCGAGGTACCGGAAATGTTCGGTGCGGAAACTTTGCTCATGAACCGCTGCCGGGACCGGGCTACTTTTACCAAGACGGTAAACCTGATTAACAACTTTAAAAAATATTTCCAGAGCTACGGAGAAAAGATTGACGAAAATCCGTCACCGGGCAATAAGGCCGGCGGTATCACCACCCTGGAAGATAAATCTTTAGGCTGCGTGCAAAAAGGCGGCAGCGCCGTGGTGGAGGACGTGCTCAGCTACGGCGAGCGGGTCCAGCGCCACGGACTGGTATTGCTGGAAGCTCCGGGCAATGACCTGGTGGCGGCGAACGCCGAAGCGGCGGCCGGCGCCCAACTGGTGTTGTTTACCACGGGCCGGGGAACGCCTTTTGCCTGCCCGGTGCCTACCCTGAAGATTGCCAGCAACACGCGCCTGGCTACTTTTAAAAAGCACTGGATTGATTTTAACGCCGGCGTGCTCCTGGAAGACCAGGACATGGACACGGTGGGCCGGGAATTTTATCAGCTGATTATCGATGTGGCCAGTGGCAAGAAACAGGCCAAGTCGGAGCAGTTGGATAAGCACGAGCTGGCGATTTTTAAAACCGGAGTGACGCTGTAAATCATGGCTGTGTAAGTAACAGGCAGGATTCTTCTGCGTAACAGCAGCGAAATTTCTGCGATAATAATTAAACATAAGGGCCGGGGACAAGCTCGACACGCAAGACTCCAGAATGCGTGTTTCGCTTGCCCCAGGCCCCTTTATATTTGTTACGGCAGTAAAAGTTTAACTATCTCTAACCTCCATGCTATAATAAAAATAAGGTATGGAGGTTTTTAGTTTTCCGGGAGGTGAAAACATGCAAGCCAATAATATTTTTTCAGCATCTACATTTAACGCCGAAGCTTTGGAATTAAAATTAGATGCTGCGGATGCCAATGCTAAAGATAATCCGGTACGGTACACCACAGAAGAAGTTTATAAAAAATTGAACGGCATGGTAGCTGAGCACGAGAAATAAGCAACAGTAATTCTTCTGCCGTAACAAACATAAAAGGGTACAGGGTAACATAGACTTAAATGTAGATAACAAGGGCGTGATTCTGTCGCAGCAATAAATAACATAAAAGGGCCGGTGGCAATCGAGGCGCGCATCGGAAGAATGCGTCGTTTTAGTAGGTTAGCGAAGCGTCGCGAGCATGAAGGCCCGTGCGCAGCACGGGAACAGCATGCGAGCAGCTGAGCCAACCACTAAAACAGCATTCTGGAGTCTTGCGCGTAGAGATTGCCACCGGCCCCTTGCTGTGACTATTGCCAGACAGAATCACGCCCTTTGTGTATCACGCAGTTATGATTACATATGTTGCTCGTACCCTTTTTATATTTCCCGTATGTTACGCCGAAGCATCACTGCCCTTACTTCCTCAGCACCTCCACAATCGTCGCAAACATCTGCTGTGGATTCAGCGGCTTAGCCAGATGCGCGTTCATACCGCTGGCTAACGCCTTCTGCACATCCTCGCTAAAAGCGTCCGCCGTCATGGCTACGATCGGCACCTTCTTGGCATCCACCCGGGCCAGGGCCCGGATCTTGGCCGCCGCCTCAAAGCCGAACATGACCGGCATACGGTTATCCATCAGGATCAGGTCGTAATAACCGGGAGTCGAATTGCCGAACTTGGACACAGCTTCGCCGCCGTCCACCGCCATCTCCACCAGCATGCCTTTTTGCTTCAAAAGCGTGGCCGCAAATTCCCGGTTCAGAGGATGGTCCTCGCACAGCAGCACCCGTTTGCCCTGCAAAAACTTATTACCCAGGAACTGAGTGGGGACGCTGGCCGGCGTAGCCGAAGTGACGGTGGGGATGCAGTCAAAGTCTACCTGGATAAAGAAGGTAGTACCCTGGTCCACGATGCTCTTCACGGACAAGGTGCCGCCCATCTGTTCCAGTAATTTTTTGGCGATGCTCAGCCCCAGGCCCGTACCGGTATGTTCCCGGTCCCGCTGCTCCTGGGAGAAGGGCATGAAGAGCACTTTCTGGAATTCCTCGCTCATGCCGATACCGTGATCGGTAATCTCTGCGTCCAGATGCAGCCGGTGTCCCGGCAATTCCCGTTCCAGCAGTTTGAAAAGGATCTCGCTGCGCGGCGGCGAATATTTGCTGGCGTTGCTGAGCAGGTTAAAGAAAATCTGGTTGATGCGCAGCTTGTCCATCAAAGGCGTTAATTTTTCCAGAGGCTTAAAATCCAGGACCAGCCGCTGTTGTTTATCCTCGCACAAAGGCGCGATGACTGCGTCCAGGTAGGTGAAAAATTCCCGGGCCGCATACGGTTCCGGATGCAGTTCAATCTTGCCGCTTTCGGCCTTGGCCATATCCAGCACGTCGTTAATTAGGGTCAGCAGGAACTTGGACGAGGTATCAATCTTGCCCAGGTTAGTTTTGGCCTGGGGCGGCAGTTTTAACTGCTGCGTTAAATACGTCATGCCGATGATGCCGTTTAAAGGCGTCCGGATATCGTGGCTCATGCGGGACAGGAATTCCGATTTGGCCCGGTTGGCGTTTTGCGCGGCATCCAGGGCGGCCTGCAGTTTGGCTTCTGCAATCAGATGCTGCTGCTGCAGTTCCGTGGTATCGGTACGCACCATGGCCAAAAGGTTCCGGTTCCGGTCCGCGTAGAAAAACTCCACCTGCTTGTAGCGTACCTGGCCGTTTTCCTGTAACCGGACCGTAAATTGATAGCGCACTCTGGTCTCCAGCATCTTAACCACATGGGCCAGGTCCATGACGCGGTCACAGTTTTCCAGATCCCCGGCTACCACATATTCCTGGTTATACGCCAGCATGGTGGCCGTATAAGGCGTTCCTGTTTTAATCTTATCCAGGTCCAGGGAGGGACTGTTGGGAATAAAGAAGACAATCTTGTCCTTGACGGGGTCGATGCACACCAGGTAATCATACTGCTTGTGTACGATCTGGTCGATGATAGACTGGGTCAGTTTAGCCTGGGTAACATCGCTGACCGCGTTAAAGGAAATAATATCGCCGCTGCCCGGACGTTTAGTCAGCGTATTGGTGCTGTGTACCCAGCACAGGGAACCGTCCCGGCTCCGGATCTGGTAGTCCAGGGACAGATGGGTGGTGCCGGCTGCATAAGCCCGCAGCATATTGGCTTGTCCTAAAACTTGGCGGCAGGTCTCCCGGTCTTCCGGTCGGGGCAGCAGCCGCAGTAAAGCCTGAATGGAGGCGTCATAAGTTGGCGCCTGCTCAATTTCCGGCCGGGGATTGGTGCCTTTGTACTCTTCCACCTTATTTTGCGTCAGGTTGATGCGGCGGGTGACCAGATAGGTGCCGGCCACGGAATCAAGAAATTCCTGGGCGGAAGTATATTTTTCGTTCAGGATTTGTTCCTGCTTTTTCAAATCATCAATATCGGCATAAACCACGTACAGATAATGCTGTTTTTCCAGGGTCAGGGCCGTGTAGTTGACACTGACCCAGATATAGCCCCGGTGCCGGGTGCGGATGCGGTAGATAGCATTATGGGGCTTAAAATCCGTGGTATCCTGGAGAAAAGTATTCAGTATTTTATACCTGTCGTCCGGGTGCACGGGCGCAAAACCATCCATGCTGTTAAAAGCGTTAATATTTTCCTGGGTGCAGCCTTTTAAACGGCAGAACTCATCGGAATAGCGCATAGGGATAATATGGGTACCGTCCACGATCCGGTACAGAACCGAGCAGGAAGGCAGCCGGCCCAGGGTATCCAGGATGGACTGGGTCAGACGTTTTTGTTTTTGCTCGTTTAATTTTTGCTGCTGCCGGTAAATTTCTGTCACGTCGGACTGGATGATGAGGATGATGTCGTGATTGTCGTCCAGGTAATAATGCTGGGTCTTGCGGCAGATATATTCCTGCGGGTGTTGAGCTGTATGGCCCCGGACGCTGAGCTCGTAATGGCCTTCCCGGTCCAGCCCCCGTTGTACTGCTTCCAGGGAGCTGCCTTTGAGATAGGCCTCCCGGTCTTCGGCGGCAATCCAGCTGTGCACGGCAAACTGCCGCAGCTGGTCAAAATCATAGAGCCGTCCCGCCTCGCCCATGGCCTTTTGGTATTTGTCCGGCAGACTGTCGCTTAAATTTAAAAATTCCAGTTTCCTGGTCTTCACATAAGCCAGGGCTACGAAATCGAATTCCTCATTCGTTAAAATTTTAAAGATCTGCTCCCGGCGTTTTTCCCGGGAAATATCCAGGGAGCTAAAGAGAGCAATCACGTCCCGGCTGTCCGGTTCCTGCAGCATCTTAATATAGGTGCGGACCCAGAGCGGTCTTTGTTTTTCGTTCAGCCGCTGGTAATCCAGGGACAGGTTGCTGGTGCCACCGGCAAAGGAGCGCAAAAGCAGGCGCCGGTTAAAGATGACCCGGGCTTCCTGCACATGCCCCTCATCCGGGATGATGGACATGAGGTTGGTGAATAAGCCGTCCACAGTTTTGGAGCGGAGCAGATCCACGATATACTGGGAGGATCCGTGCTCGCTGATACAGAGATTGCGGGTCAGGTTGACCTGGAAAGAACAGAGGGCATCCGGATTAGCCGCCAGCAGTGTCTGCAGGGAGTCATTAAAACGTTCCCGTTCTTCCTGTAAATTTTTGATATGGCGGGTCAGGTCATTGATAAAGAAAGCGACCGCGTCCTTGCCAAAAAAGTTTAAGGCGACCATCCTGACAGTATAAGTCTTGTTGCGTTCTGAATCATGCCATTCCGTCTCCAGGTGTTTACCATTTCCGAGCTGGTTTAAGACGCAGTTGGCACAGGGCTCATCTTTGCCGCGAACAAATTGATAACAAGTCTGGCCGATCCGGGGCGGCACCGGTTTATCCGCCAGGGCCACCCCGTTGGCATAGAGCAGGTCATGGGTAGCGCGTTCGATGACATAAACCATCTGGTTAGTATGGTCCAGGAGCGCGTTGGCAGGGGACAAGGTATCCGAGACATTGGTAAAGCTGCCTAAGAAGACGGGAGCTTCCTGATAAGTTCCCAGCACTTTCAGAAGCACATGCGTCCAGACAAAGCCCCGGGTTTTGTGATAGGTCCGGTAGGTAACCTCCTGGGTGCCGCCGTCGGCCAGGACCATTTTAATTTTTTGCAGCAGCAGGGGCAGATCGGCCGGCGCCACCACGGGGATGGTGTCCTGACCGTAAAGTTTGAGATATTCCTGTTCCGTCAGACCGGAAAAGCCGGGAGCATCCTGTGTATATAACAAAGGCATGATTTTGTTGCCCTGCAGCTTGTAGATGACCGTGGTACCTACGGCTTCCTGCAGGAAGTTTTTGAGTTGAGACCAGGTAAGGTTCATATGCTCACCTCTTGTAAATTATAATTAATATTAATATTATAGCACATTTTACTATAATTTAGTACTAAGACTACAATTAAAAGGAAAAATCCGGCGCCAGTATTTTTTTGTGCGGACCGTTGTTAAATTCTTGAGATAAATAAGAGAATAAATTGCGGCGGCAGGGAAAAAGGTTAGAATAAAAGTAGGAAAGTCGGCTGCAACAGCGAGAACCACGCTTGAAATTTTCGCAATTCTCAGAAGTAACAGCCGACACAAGCGACAAGGGAGGGAAAAGTATGTTTAAAAAGGGAGTAGCAACAGCACTCACCGGACTCATGTTAACCTCAGCCCTGCTATTTGGCTGCGTCAACCAAGGCACAGACAAAAAAGCGGCAGCACCGGCGCCGGCCGCCGGCGAAAAAATCCAGCGCAGCGTCGTGGCTGAACACGGCGTCGTAGCGGCAGCGGATCCCCTGGCGTCCAAAGCGGGCGTGGAGATCCTCAAAAAAGGCGGCAACGCTTTTGATGCCGCCGTAGCAACGTCCTTCATGTTAGGCGTGGTAGAGCCTCAGGCCAGCGGCCTGGGCGGCGGCGGTTTCGCCATCGTCTATGTGGCCAAAGAGAAGAAAGCTTATGTGGTCGACTTCCGTGAATGCGCTCCGGCAGCCGGCAAATCTTCCTTCTTCAAGCTGAACGACAAGGGCGAGATCCCTGAAGACAATTTCCTGTACGGCTGGACGGCTGTAGCCGTACCCGGACAGATGCGCGGCATGGAAATGATCAACCAGAAATTTGGTACCATGAAATGGGCTGATCTGATCCAACCCGCTATTGACCAGGGCGAAAAGGGTATCATCGTCAACGATACTCTGGCCAAGATCGCCGTGGAAGATTTTGACCGTATGCAGAAATCTCCTACCAAGGCCTTCTTTGAAAAGACCTTTATCAAGAACGGCCTGCCTATCACCAAGGGTGAAAAGGTCGTTAATAAAGAGTATGTAGAAAGCTTAAAGAAGATTGCCAAGGGCGGCGCCGATGTGTTCTACAAAGGCGAGATCGCCGACCAGATTGCCAGCGCCTTTGCCAAGAACGGCAAGAGCTGGATCACCAAACAGGACCTGGCTAACTATAAAGCCATCCTGCGTGAGCCTCTGCAGACCACTTACCGCGGCTACACCATCGACGTGCTGCCGGCTCCGAGTTCCGGCGGCCTGACCGTGGCCGAGATGCTGAACCTGCTGGAAGGCTATGACGTAGCCAAGATGAAAGTTGGTTCCGCAGATTACATCCACACCTTTATCGAAGCGCAGAAGTTAGCCTTTGCCGATCGTAACCAGTACATGGGCGACCCTGCTTTCGTAAAAGTGCCGATGAAAGGTTTACTGGACAAGAAATATGCTGAGCAGCTGCGTAAACAGATTGACCCCAAGAAAGCTACCAGCGAAAAAGTTAAGTATGGCGATCCGATTCCTTTCGAGAGAGCCAGCACCACTTCTTTCTCCGTCATCGATAAAGATGGCAACATGATTTCCGTAACCCATACCATCAACGACTTCTTTGGCGCCGGTGTTGTACCTGAAGGTACCGGCATCATGCTGAACGACGAGATGGATGATTTCACCACCGCATTAGGTAAGTCCAACTCCATGGAACCGGGCAAGAGGCCTCTGAGCAGCATGTCTCCTGTTATCGTTTCCAAGGATGGCAAACCGGTTCTGACCATGGGTACCCCGGGTGGCCCGCGTATTATTTCCGCGATTGCTAACTGCCTGGTTAACATCTTTGATTTCGGTATGGATATCCAACCTGCGATTGACGCCGGCCGTTTCCATAACCCCAATGCCAAAGAGACCCACATGGAAAAAGTATTCTCTGCTGATGTTGTAAAGGCTCTGACCGATATGGGTCATACCTTTAAGATGCATGAAGCCAACGATCTGTACTTTGGCGGCGTGCAGGGCGTAATGTACGGCAAAGACGGCAAGCTGCATGGCGGCGCCGATCCCAGACGTGCAGGACAGGCCTTCGGTTACTAATTTAAGAAAAGGGAGTCCAAGAAAATGAGAAAAAGTGCAATTTTAGGTTGTGTCCTGGCATGTTTAGTAGCAAGTTCTTTCGTAGCAGGCTGCGGCGGCAGCTCTAACGCCCCGGCGGCTAAACCGGCGGCCAGCGCTACCACCACGGCGGCAGCTGTGACCGGTTTAAAGGCCCCGATTTTTGAGCAGCCGGCCCTGATCACCAGTATCGGTCAGAGCGCCGATGCCCAGATGGTCAAAGCTTTGGCGGACCGCAGCGAGCTGAAATACAAATACGACGTGGCTGCTAAGCCCGAAGCTTTAACCGGAAACAAGACTTTGATCCTGGTTATCGGCGGCAGCAGCAAAGGTATGGGCGCAGCCGGTGTGAACCAGGCGCAGGAACAGGACCGGGCCAAGGCTTTGATCGCCAAGGCTAAGGAAATGAAGATGCCCATCATGGCCCTGCATGTTGGCGGCGCTGCCCGTCGCGGCGACCTGACCGATAAGTTCATCCCTCTGATTAGCGATGCCAGCTACATGGTAGTCGTTGCCGACGGCGATAAGGATAAAGCCTTTACCAATATTG
The DNA here is from genome assembly GCA_022484685.1 of Acidaminococcaceae bacterium. GTDB lineage: Bacteria > Bacillota > Negativicutes > Acidaminococcales > Acidaminococcaceae > JAKVKY01. The sequence goes on from JAKVKY010000038.1 coordinate 12,414, forward strand.
CCAGCAGCAAGAAGATGCCCATGGATTACGCAACCAATGTTGCCGACGTAGGTAAATATCTGAAAGCAGCTTTCAAGAAATAAACACTCCTGGGATGTGGCGGCCCGGTTCGTTACGGGCTGCCACCCTTTTAAAAAAATTGTCTGTACAAACGCAGGCGGGGATTTTTGCGCCTGTAAGCTCCTGCTTAGAGCCTTCTAATGGGAGAGGAGGGAAACTTCTGTGGACTTAATTTTGATTGTGGTACTGCTCGTCGTCTTCTTTGCCCTGGTGATGCTGCTCAAATGGCCGGTAAGTTTGTCCCTGGCCGTGACCAGTATCGTCCTGGCAGTAGTGGCGGGACAGTTTAACAAAGATCTGCTGGAGCATCTCACCAACGGCATGTTCGGTTATCTGGACGTGTCCCTGGTGCTGATTACCGCCATGATCTTTATGAAAGTTATTGAAAAGAACGGCCTTTTGGCGGCCTTAACCAAAAAACTCATCGTGACTTTTGGTAAATCGCCCCTGGCCCTGCTTATCGTCATCACCATCCTCATCATGTTCCCGGGCGCCATTACCGGTTCCTGCTCCGCCTCAGTTTTGAGCACAGGCGTGCTCCTTGCTCCGGTGCTGATGCAGATGAACATGCCCCGGCACGTGGCCGGCGCCATCATTACCATGGCTTCCGTCTACGGCATGATTGCTCCGCCTGTGAACATCATCGTCATGATCATCGGCGCGGGCATCGATGTTCCTTATATCGGCTTTAACGGCATCTTAATGATGGTCATCCTGCCGTTAGCAATTTTAAGCACTCTGTACATGGGATACGGCTACGCCCGCAAGGCGGACCTGAACGCCGTGGTGGAAAAATTCCGGCAGCAGGAAACCAAGAGCGGTTTCTTACTGTACCTGCCCCTCATCGTGATGTTAGTCCTGATGATCGTGCCCAAGATTTTCCCCCAGCAGATCCCGGACCCCAGTTTACCTTTAACTTTTACCATCGCCATCCTGTTAGCCTGCCTGGGCGGCGGTCACAAATTTTCCCTGCCCCAGGTGGCCAGAGAAGGCGTGGATGAGATTCTCCCCATCGTCTGCCTGCTGATCTGCGTCGGCATGCTGCTGGAAGTTATGACCCTGATCGGCCTGAGAGGCTACATCGTGGTCAGCATGCTCAGCCTGCCTGCCGCTCTCATCATGCTCGGCATGGCGGTTTCCCTGCCGGCTTTCGGCGGTATCTCCGTCTTTGGCAGCGCCAGCGTCCTGGGCGTACCTTTTGCCCTGGCCCTGCTGGGTTCCAACCAGATCGTGGTCATCACCGCTTTGTCTTTAATCGCCGCCATGGGCAGCTTTACGCCGCCGGTGGCTTTAACGCCGGTGGTAACGGCCCAGGTCATCGGCGAGCCGGATTACAAAAAACTCATCTGGCCCTGCGCGGTACCCATTGCCGTAGCAATCGTGGTCGGGCTCCTCATGATTCATTTTGCCGAGCCCATTGCCAAACTGGTATTGTAAAGGAGATGCTGATATGGATTTGATGAAAATAGTTTATCAGATTATCCTGGCGGTAATCTCTGTGCTCCTCATCTGGGACATGTTTACCCAGAAAGATATTAAGACGCAGATCATGGCGGCAATCACGCTGATTCCCTGTCTGCTGCGCCTGGCGATGATCGCGTAAGGAGGCTGGATGATGAACGGAAGTTATAAGTCAGCAGGCGTCCTGCTGGTCGGCGTAGCAGCCGTGCTGGCGGTAGTGACGCCCCAGTATATCGCCAGACGGACTCCCTGCGAGATTAAGTCTGGCCCCGGCGTGACCGCGGTCAAACATTTAAGTGATTATTTTGACGGCCTCAAAGGTACGGCCG
>JAKVKY010000039.1 GCA_022484685.1 Acidaminococcaceae bacterium
AACCACATGAAAATCAGCTGTTTTGAGTAAAAGCGGCGTATTGACCACCGCACCGATGATGGTGATACCATCATAATCGTGCACAAACTTTTTAATATCCGCCAGCGCAAAGGGCTGTTTGGCTACGGCCAGATGTCTGGCCTGTAAGGTGGCCAGCATATACGGGGTATAAACCAAGACTCTTTCTTTAGACCTGTAAGGATTCGTCAGGCTGCTTTCCGGCACGGTCCACGGCGCCAGAAACTCTTCGTCAGAGAACTCCGCCTTGTTGCTCCGTACCAGACCGTAACGCATCGCCGCCTGCAGATTATCATCGGTAACAGGCAAAAAAGCCAGGCAGGTTTGGCTGAAACACAACACTGCCAAAAGGATTAATAATTTTTTCATCGCAAAACCTCCGCACGAATAGCATAAGATGTGTTATACTAACCATAAGGAATGTAGTCTTATTATAACGTAAATAGGAACGAAGTGCAACCGCAATCGCCTGTAAATGTAAGCAAAAGGAAGAAAATAAATGAATTTAGAAGGAATCACCCTCGCCCAACTGACCGGGATGTTAAAGCAGGAAATCCTGGGCGGTATCATTTATAAGATTAGTATGCCCACCAGCCATGCCGTGCTGTTACAATTGCGGCGGGAACAGGATACCCTGGCCGTGCTGTTGGATCTAAGCGGCAGTGCGCCGGCCATCTACCTGCCGGACAAACTGCCGGCTAATCCCGATACGCCGCCGGCTTTTTGTATGCTGCTGCGGAAACAGCTGGAAGAAGGCCGCATCACTAATATTGAGCAGGTAGGCCTGGACCGGATCCTGATCCTGGAAGTAGACCTTTTAGGTGCCGGCGCCAGAATTACCACCAAGAAATTAGTGGTAGAACTAACCGGCAAAAATGCCAACCTGATCCTGACAGAAAAAGATACCATCATCGATAGTTTAAAACATATTTCGGCACAGATAAATTCGTACCGGGTCATCCTGCCCGGACAAAAATATCTTTTGCCGCCACCGCAAAAAGGGCTGCCTGTTTTGGGTACTGATTCCGACACTATTGTGACGTCACTACCAGATGTTGTGGATAGAAACCTGTTGCACAGTTTTATTACCACAACGACCGGCATTGGCAAAGCCAGTGCCGAACAAATTTTTTACCAGGCAGGTATTCCTGCCAAGGCTACCTTTTTAACCCCATCCGACCGGCACAACTTACAAACAGCGGTGGCCAAACTGCAAAAAGATTGTGCTGCGGGTACCACTTTTAGCGTCCTGATTTCGGCGCAAAATCGTTGCCAGACAATTTTCCCGTATCCGGCTGTTTTTATCCCTAAAGGTAGCCAGATCCAAACTTTTACTAAACTTAATGACGCCCTGCTTTTTGCCGTACAACTGGAACCAATCCAACTCCCGGAACACGACTTATTGCAAAAAACCGTTACTGCTGAAATCCAGAAACTGCAGAAAAAGTTACAAGCGCTCCAGTCTGACTTGGCGAAGGCAGATAAAGCTGAAGACCAGAAATTCATCGCCGATACCCTGATGGCGAATCTCTACCAATTAAAACAGGGACAAACCCATTGCGAACTCCCCAGTATCTATACAGGTGAACGGCTGCAGATTACCTTGAACCCGAACCTGAACCCTTCGGGCAACGCCCAGCATTATTACAAACGTTATAATAAGTTTAAACGGGCCCAGGAAGAAATTCAGGGACAGTTGCAAACTACCCTGGCTACCCTGGATTATCTAAACAGCATCGATGCCAGCCTGCTTTCAGCTACCACCCGTCCGGATGTGGAAGACATTAAACAGGAGCTGCGCCAGGCAGGCTTTTTGCCGACGCCCCGGAAAAAACAAATTCCGGCCGGCAAATCCCAGCCTCTGCGTCTGGCTTTTAGTAAGCAGACCACAATCTATATTGGTAAAAATAATAAACAGAATGACTACGTGACTTTTAAGCTCGGTACCGGCAATGACTACTGGCTCCATACTAAAAATATTCCCGGCAGCCATGTGCTGATCAAAACCAACCTGCCAGCCCCGGAACAGGAAGCGCTGCAGGCAGCCGTACTTTTGGCCGCCTATTTCAGTAAAGGACGTGCCGGCAGCCAGGTTCCCGTGGACTGTGCCCAGCGTAAATACGTGAAAAAACCGGCCGGCAGCAAACCTGGCTTTGTCATCTATACCCATCAGACAACCTATTACGCCACCCCGGAGGCGAAAAAAGTACAAGCTTTATTAACTACCGCTACTAAAAATTAGGCTGGTAACCAAAACTTCCCCCGTCCCCTGCGCGCAGGTTAGCATTTAACCTTACCGCACCGAAGACGAGGGAAGTATTTTCTTGGACTAAATTTTTTAGATGGAACCTGTGGAACCACATGGTATAAAAGCGGCCTGCACCGTGCCGACAACCTGCGGCTGCACACCGGTTACCGTTTCTGCCAGAGCCTGACTCCGGTCAGGCTTAGTACCAATGGTAATGGAGCCTGCATACAGGACATGAGCCTTTTTCCGGCTGTTGCCTTCCAGGTAATACCGGTACGTACCGGCCGGCATTGCTTCTGTCCCGGCATCATTATCACAGTACCAGAGATAGGTCCGCGTACCTGATGGCGGTGTAGGCACCAGCATCACGTTCACATCTTTTTCCCGGGGTCCTATCATGAAAACTATGCCGGCGTGCTGTTCCCATACCGGCAGGATTCCCGGATCTTTCTTGAAGCCCTGGGTGGCAACGTAAGAGGTTACTGCCAAAGTCTTAAAATGGGTACCGGTACGGGGATTTTCCAGCCACAAGGCGTACTGATCTTCCCTGTCCCCCGCCTGGCGGTGCACCGGGAACGTAAATTTAACCAGGCCCAGAGTTGGCACTGAAGGCTTAGGCACCCCGCCGGGAGCGCGGGTCACCACTCCTAAGGCACAACCGGCACAGACGAGCAGCAGTACCAGCAAGCATCCTAAACGCAGCAGTTTCTTCATGATGGCCCCCCTTTGCTGTTATTGTAACATTTTTTGGTCCCAGCCGCCATAAAAAAGGAAGCTGAAGTTGAACTTCAGCTTCCTCACTATTCGGCTAGCAATATTAGGCTAACGCATGTTTTTGTAAGGCCGCGATTAATTTCTCATGGCTGTAGGGCTTCCCCATGTAGCCGTTCATCCCGGCCTGGTAGAACTTTTTCTTTTCCTCCAGCCCCTGCAGGGCGGTCGTAGCAATAATCGGTACCGTGGTCGCATCAAAACGGGGCAAGCCCCGGATGACCCTGGTAGCAGCAATGCCATCCATCACCGGCATCTGGATATCCATCAGAATCGCCTGGAAGGTTCCCGGACTTGCTTCCAGAAACATCTCCACGGCCTCCGCGCCGTTACGCGCCCAGGCGCAGCAGATACCCACCTTATGTAATAACTCTCTTAATAAATCCGCATTAATTTCCTGGTCTTCCACCACCAGGACTAAAGGTTTCACAAAACCCCTGGAACTATCTGCCAGGGAAAACTTCTGCAAACTCTGTTTCGTAGGAAAGTGAAGCACGATAACCTCCCACCCGTTAGGGATTTAACATGTACCAGCAGGCGGCGTACCAGTAACTGGTCCTTGGCCTGCTTTTATTATAGCAAAACGGGTGCGGAAGAAAAGCGCTTAATTAGTCACAATCCTACATAATCAGTCAGATTTAAAAAAGTATCTCTGCCAGCAGTAAGAGATTCAGGACGATGACAAAAATACCAATCAGGCCCAGGCAGATTTTACTGCGGGTACTGTTGGCAAATTTTCCCATCACCCGGGACGAACTGGTCAGGTAATACTGGATGCCGATGGTCCAGGGCAGCTGTAAGGACAAGGCCATCTGGCTGTAGATAAGACCCTGGAAAGGATCTTGCAGCAGGAAAATGCTTACCAGTGCTAACGCCAGGACCAGGAGCACGCCTACCCGGGAATGCCGGTCTTCGATATCATAAGGCTCCGCACACAAACCGGCAAAGATACTGCCAGCGGCCATGCAGGCCGTGGTCGTACTGGCAATACCTGAGAGCAGCAAAGCCACGGCAAAGAGGAGGGCGGCATAATTGCCCAGGATGGGACGGAGCATATCCACGGCCTGTTTTAAATCAGTTACCTGCAAATGATGGGTATAAAAAACTACCGCCGCAATGATGATCATGGCGCTGTTAATCGCCCAGCCGATACCCATGGATACCAGCGTATCCAGGAACTCAAAACGTAATTGTCTGGCGATGACGGTCTCGTCTTCCAGGTTCCACTGACGGCTCTGGATGACCTCACTGTGCAGGAACAGATTATGTGGCATGACCACCGCTCCCAACACGCTGGCCACAACCAAAAGCGAGCCGGATGGAAAAGACGGGGTGACCCAGCTCTGCAGTGAAGCGCCCCAATCCACCCGGACCAGGGCCAGTTCCGCTAAGAAACTCAACCCGATCAAAGAGACAAAAGCCACGATAATCTTTTCTAACTTATCATAGGAATTAGACCAGAGCAGGTAGAGGCAGAACAAGGCCAGCAGCACCGCACCCACTGTCAGCGGCAGGTTAAAAAGCATCTGCAGGGCAATGGCGCCTCCCAGCAGTTCCGCCATGACCGTGGCCGCGGCAGCCAGGATAGCCGTCCCCAGGATAAAGCGGCTGAGAGGCCGTGGCAGATAACGGGTGGCGGCTTCGGATAAACAATCGCCGGTCACGATGCCCAGGTGAGCCGCATTATGTTGTAACAGGATGAGCATGATGGTGCTTAAGGTTACCATCCAGAGCAGCGTGTAGCCATAATCGGCGCCCGCCGCCATATTGCTGGCCCAGTTACCTGGGTCGATAAAACCTACTGTGACCAGGATGCCCGGTCCTAAATAACTTAAAAATTCCCGGGCCCGGGTACTGGTTAAATCATGAGCGTGGAAAAATTCCTGTAGCTTATTCATGCTTCGCCGATGCCGGTGGGATAAAAACTGCCGGCAATTCCTTTCTGTTCTCAAAAACAGCAACAAATTAGGGTTGACTCTTCCCCAGTTGCAACAAATTTTAGGGTACGGTACAATAAACCTGTTTAGGCACAACCTAAATTTAGTATAAAATACTTCTTACGAAAGCACAAGGATGAGGGCTTTATGCCGTTAGAAAATATCTCTGTCCAACTAAAAACTATCCTGCAGGTCATGCTGCCCATCTTCATCACCCAGGTGACGATCATGGGTATGAGCGTGGCCGATACTGTCATGAGTGGTCATGCCGGCGCAGACAGCCTGGCCGGTGTGGCCATCGGCGGCAATATCTGGATGCCGGTCTTCACCGGTTTAAACGGAATCCTCATGGCTTTAACCCCCATTGTCGCCCAACTGCTGGGCGCTCAAAAAAGAGCCGCCATTGCCGGCAGTTTCTGGAACGGCATCTATCTGGCCGTTGGCTTGGGCCTGGGTCTTATCCTGCTGGGCAGCCTGACCCTGGATGTCCTGCTGCAGCACTTGCAGCTGACGCCGGCGGTACACCGGATTGCCCTGAACTATCTGACCGGCGTGGCCTGGGGTATCGTTCCCTTTTTTATCAATATTATCCTGCGTTCCCTGGTAGACACCCTAGGCTATCCCCAGCTGACCATGAAACTTTTCCTGTTGACCTTCCCGGTCAATGTCTTCTTTAATTATCTGCTCATCTTTGGTAAAGGCGGCTTTCCGGCCTTAGGCGGCGCCGGCGCCGGTTATGGAACTTCCATTACCTATTGGCTGCTGATGCTGGCCTTTATCCTGCTTATCAAAAAGTTGCCGCCCCTGCAGGCCTTGCATCTGGAGCAACGACAACCACTATCCTGGCACCTGCTCAAGGAACACCTGCATTTGGGCATTCCCTCCGGCCTGGCCATCCTGCTGGAAACCAGTATCTGGGGCATCGTAGGCTTATGCATGGCTAAGTTTGGCACGGAAACGATTGGCGCCCACGAGACGGCCATTAGCTTTGAAGGCCTTCTCTACATGCTGCCCCTGAGTTTCTCCCTGGCCCTGACCATCATCATAGGCGTAGAAGTGGGCGCCAAACGATATGCCAGTGCCGAACAATATGCCCGCCTCGGCATCGGTGCCAACCTGACTTTGGCTCTGGTTTTTGTGGTCATCTTACTGGCCGGCGGCCGCTACATCGCCTTATTTTACGGCGCCCACGGTTCCATGCTGGACCTGACCATACGTTTTCTCTTTTACGCAGCCTTCTTCCAGCTGCTGGATGCCACCGCTACTCCCATCCAGGGTATCTTGCGGGGCTATAAGGATGTCAAGTTTGGTTTCCTGTCTTCCCTGATTGCCTACTGGGGTCTTTGTCTGCCGTTAGGTTATTTTTTAGACGTGGGTCTGGGCCACGGTCCTTACGGCTACTGGCAGGGACTTATCCTCGGCATCCTGATTTCTGCGTTGCTGCAGGCCGGCAGGTTATACTATGTGCAAAAACGCTACCGTATATCTGCAAAAGTTCAGCCAAAGTAAAGCTGTATGGCCGTTTACTACGAATGCCACTTTTATTTAGGACTGATGCTTCAGCGTCAGCTTATAGAAATGCACCTCCGCATCCGGGAGATCCGAGACCGGTCCGGCGTGAGAATCCTGATCATAGTTGCCGGCTTTAAAATAAAACTGCGTGCCGCCATAGACCAGCGGCACCTTAATATTCGTCGTCTGACCGTCCACATTCACCGCCAGGTTTAAGTCGCTCAGTTCCAGGACATATTTGAACTGCGCGCCCGGCTGCACCTGGGCTACCACGGTGGTAAGCGCCTGTCCGCCCGCCGGAACCTGGTTCAGGATTAACTTAACCTGACCGTCCGCATAATAAGCCAGCAGGCATAAAGGTTTGTGTAGGTTGCCAGCCTGGTAAATCTGTCCTAGCACCGTATGGGTCTGCACCTGCGCCACCCGCACGGTAGCTTCCAGGGTATGGACGCCAAACGGCAGCCAGCCGTCTGTCATTTCCCGCAGTTCCGTCCGGCAATGCTGAGAATTTGGCGTAGTAACTCCGGTTTTAGGTACCAGCATGGTCATGGAACCATCCTGCTGATCCGTATAGAAATATTTATTGGTAAAACCCTGCCGTCCGGCTAAGGCAGCCGGCGGTACTTCCTGAATTTTACCGTCCCGGCCTACCGGCAGTTGCAGCTTAAACGCCGTCAGGTTAAAATTGCCGCCCGGTGGCAGCTCCGGGTTCAGCTTGGGGCGTTCCCACAGCGGCTGCAAAAAAAGGATGACCAGCGCGGCCAGCAGTAAAAATAATTTACGAAGATCCATGGTTGCCTCCCCCTCTTGCTTAAGATGATTATATCATACGCCGCCAAAATTTTTGTGGCGGTGTCCGGGAGAGACGTGTATAATTGAACAAGAACTTCACGGTACATTTAGTTGTCTACTTAAGGAGAAAAATCATGCACAAACTTAACCATTTACTTTTAACCTGCTGTATCCTCGGCAGTCTTGCCACGCCGGTCCTGGCTGCCACGCCGGTCCTGCCGCCCGCAGCTGTCACTGCACCGGTAGCTGTTGCTACAGCTAATACGCAGACCGTTAAAAAACCGCCGCAGCTAACACGTTCCCAGTTCGCCGCAGCTTATGAAGACGCCCGCCTGATTTCCCTGGCGGCAGGCGCCTGCGCCGGTACTTATAAAAACAAAGCCACCGCCCTGGAGTATGAATATCTGGGCGAATATGGCTGGGAAATTACACCCCAGACCGTGAAGAAGGACGGCGTCACGGCTAACTTCATGATTGCCACCCATCCCGCCCTGCCGGACGGCACCGACCTGGGCATCATCGCCTTTCGTGGCAGCAGCTCCCTGGGCGACTGGAAGCAGAATTTTAAATTTGACCAGGTCAACTATGGCGGCAAGACCCCGGCAGAATTTGCCAAGATTGCCAGCTCGCCCGCGAAAAAAGGCGACTATCCCAAAGTGCATCGCGGTTTTGACCAGTATGTTCGCACCGGCTTTGACTTAAAGCTGGATTTGAACCTGGATGGCAAGGAAGACAACCTGCTAGATTTATTGAAAGAAAATCCCAAGATGCGGGTCTTAATCACCGGCCATAGTTTAGGCGGCGCCGCGGCTACTTTATTTGCGGAACGCCTGGTATCCATGGGCGTACCCAAGGACCAGCTGCCTGTCGTCACCTTTGGCGCTCCGGCAGTAGGCAACGAAGCTTTTGCCCGGGAATACGGCAATAAGATTAACCTGTTGCGGGTCAGGAATACCCATGATATCGTGCCTAAGATTCTCTATGCCACCGGCAGCAACTATACCCAGTTCGGCAAGGAAATTGTTTTCCCTCTTTCCAACAAATATTCGGACATGTCCCATCCTATTTCTCTGTACTATGATTACGCAGTAAAAAATTATTACGATACCGTGGATGAAGGCATCGCCCTGGGCTACCTGCCACATACGCCCCTGGAAAAACTTACCGGCACCGCGCCTCTGGTAGCCGTGGTAGCCCGTCCTTTAGGTTCCGAAGCCGATCCCCGTTACACGCCCAACATCCTGCGTTTCGTTATTCATGAATACAAAAGCCTGTTGCCCCGCTATACCTTCCTCACCAGCACGGAAGACCAGCTGCAGCAAGCTAATTTACAACAGTTGCTCACCCTGGCTGCAAAGAAAAAAGCCCGCTACCTGATTGTCCTGGAAGCCGGTCTGAAACAGGCCGGACAAACTGCCAAATACTATACCACCTTGAATCAGGCAGTCTTTAATGTTCCCGGCGGCACCCTGCTCACCATGAATGCCAGCGGCAGCCATGTCACCTACGACAAGGGCGTGGTTCAAACCGCCATGTACGATATGCTCAGCTGTCAAAAAGACTTAGAAGCCAAACTTCCCTTCCTCAATAAAGAAAGGATACAGAACTGGTAATGAAGAAATTTTTCCGGACTTTACTACTGGCGTGCTTGCTGCTGGCACAGGCGTCAGTTAATGCTGCCGAACCCCGGCTGGTACCGGGCACGGATACCAAGACCTCTTTTCCTCCGGGCTATATCGTTGTCCAACCCGATGCCGCCCAGCAAGCGGACCTGGACAAACTGGCAGCCTTTCACAAAAAGCTGCCGCCCTACACCACCGTTCCCGACCCGGACCTGGATGCTTATAATCCTGAGACCGGTACAGAAATCAAGATTTATACCGCGGTAAACTCCTATACCCTGGATATCTTCGACCTGCGGCTGCACGAGAACCTGTTCAGCAACATGTCCTACATCAACAGTTTCAAACAGACCATGTGGGAACGGTACAATATTAAAGTCGGCGATATCTCCCGTTATAATACCAAACCCGCCTGGTATGCCGTGGCGGACGGTACTTACGGTCAGGGTTTCTATGTGCATATCATCGGCACCATCAGGGACCAGACCGTGATTCTGGTCTGCGGCAGCGGCACCCGGGAGCAAAAACCGCTCATTGATGCCGATACCAAGAAAGTCGTGGATAATATTATCTACCTGCTGCCGGAACCGGAAGTTCAGATGCAGCAGATGCGGGACGCCCAGGGCGGCAAACCCCTTAGCCCCCTGGCCGAGAAAGCGGCAGCGACTGGCGGCCTCCTGCTGTTCCTGCTCTTTGCTCTTTACCTGTATCACGAACATAAACACAGTAACTAACCCACCACCAAGTTTAGTAAAATCACAAGCCTTGGTAAAATAAAAGTAGACACTGCTAAAACAGAAGTTTTTAGAGTGTCTACTTTTTGTTTGTTGATGTACTTGGGACTACAGGTAAATCTGGAAAACGCTTGTGACGGAGACCACCTTTCTTAGTGCAGCTTCCACAAGTTCAAGCCGACCTGCGGGTCCTTAAACCGGTCAATCTTTCCCGGCAGAAGCGTGAGGATCAGTTCGCAGGTAGCGCTGATATAAGCTGCGTTTAAATGGCCGCCCCAGGCATGCCCGTCCTTATCACCCACGGCAATATGGTAATGGCTGTAAAATTCCCCGTGCATGGTGTCGATGGTCCCGGTCAGAGATAACATCTCGAAAGCGCCGGTAAAATGGTTGGCCTTATATTCCTTGGTCACCGTGTCAAAAACGCCTACCGTCAGATCATTAATGGCGCCCAGACCCTGGACCATGGCCAGCTTAATCTGTTCCTGCTGAGCCAGGTTTTTCAACGAAGCCACGATTTCCTCGCCTTTGACCAGGCGTACCAGGTAATGCTTGTCATCAATTTTTAAGAATTCCATACGCTAACCTCCTTAACATTCCCGTAACATCACATCATAAATCTGGTTAAACTTAGCTTCCGTAAGCTGACATTTATTCAAGATAGTGTAACGTTCTTTGCGCACCTCCGGCGCATACAGCCAGGCCTTAACGAACATCTCCCGGGTGATGCCCCGGTGTTCCGGGTTAATATCGATCCCGTAGGCCCTTAAGAATGCCAGCAGCGGCTGATACGGCCGCCCCTGTAGGATACAGGCGCCGATAGTACCGATAGCCACCACGATGCCGTGAGGTAGATGATGGTCGTAAAGTTCATCCAGGGCGTGACAGAACAAATGGTCGCTGCCACTACAAGGCCGGGAATTTCCGGCGATAGACATACTGAGACCTCCCAGGACCAGGGACTCAGCCAGCATCTTGACGCCTTCGATACTTTCAAAGGTCTGCACCCGGGAATGCAGCAAAGCATTCACGGCCTGTGCGCTTAACAGATAGGCAAAATCGTTGGGACGTTCGCCGTGTTCACGGCAAGCCAGACGCCAGTCAAAGAGTGCCGTATAATTGCTCAGGATATCGCCTACCCCGGCTTCCATCAAGACCCGGGGCGCCTTTAAGATAATATCTGTATCAATGAGCAGACCGTCCGGGATCTTACTGGTAAAACTATGCTTGCGCCCGCCTTCGGCGAACAGTACGCTGACCGGCGAACAAACGCCATCATTACTCAGCGTGGTAGGAATGGCGATATAAGGTACCCCGGCCACATATGCGGCATACTTAGCGGTATCCAGGGCGGTACCGCCTCCCAGACCCAGCACCGCGTTAAATCCGCCCATGCTTACTTGCTTGGCCACCTGGACAGCAAAATCAAAAGAACTGGTGGCAACCGTCTCCACCTGATAAGCCGGTATTTGTGCCAACAAGATTTTAACCTTGGGCGCTAAAGTTTGTAAAAGTCCTGCCGTGGTCAGCACCAGAAAACGTCCGTGCTCCAGCTCCGGCAGATATAAATGTAAGTTTTCCTGCAAATGCCCCACGGCATTGCGTTTCACCTGCAGGAAAAGTGGTAAGGCAAAATTATGCATGTTCCAGGCTCCTGTTTTGCAAATATTCCAGGGTGCGCCCGGTAAAAATAAGGCGTACCTGCTGCAAATCTTTAATGGTGGCAGCACCGGTCAGCACCATGATGTCCCTGAGATCCGCCAGCATCTCTTCCACCGTGGTGATCGTACGTTCGACCGCATTAGCTTCGCTGCTGCTGCCGGAGATTGCACCTTCCGGCGGCTCCAGTAGGGCCAGGATATTGCCGGCCATACCCACGGCGGCGGCGCCTAATGCCAAAGCCTTGGCTGCCTGCCACCCGTCCCGGATACCACCGGAAGCCAGGATTGCTGTTTCGGGACTGCACACCCGGCGCGCCTCCAGTAAGCTCCAGACCGTGGGAATACCCCAGTTGGCAAAACGCTGCCGTCTCACATTGCCGCTCCGGGCCGTTTCAATAGCGGCAAAACTGGTACCGCCGGCGCCGGCCACGTTCAGACAGTTAAAACCCGCGGCTTGTAATTTTTGGATTTGAGCCGCCGCCATGCCGCAACCTGTTTCCTTAATGATGATAGGCACGGTAACCTGTTCCCGCAGCCGTTGCAAATTGGTCCACAAGGCGGCAAAATCGTGGTCGCCTTCCGGCATGAACAGTTCCTGAGCCACATTTAAATGAATTTCTACCGCCGCAGCCGCCAGCATATGTACCGCCTGCTGTACTTCGGCCGGCGTGGCTAGCGCACTGACATTGGCAAAGACCACCCCGTCGGGATTTTCTTCCCGGACCACGGCAAAACTCTTTTGGGAACTCCGGTCCCGCACCGCCCCGTACTGACTGCCTACGGCCATGGCGATGCCGGTCCGGGCCGCCACCCTGGCTAACTGTTTATTAATCGTGGTCACAGCATCAGCACCGCCGGTCAGCGCGTCAATAAAGAGCGGACTGCTTAAAGTAAGCCCGGCAAACCGGGTACGTAAATCCACCCGGTCCGGATTCACCGCGCTCAAACAATCATGCAGGAACCGCACATCTTCAAAACCGGCGCTTTGTTTACTGTCGCCCAGTGTCAGCGCATAGTGGAGATGTTCCAGTTTTCTCTGTTCCCGTGTTTTCATCTGCTGCACCTGCTTTCCATTTTCGTAAAAAAACGGGGCGCTGCTTTGCACAACGCCCCGCCACCATCTTAGTTCTTCTTTAATTCTTCCAGCTGTTCCTTCATGTTATTGTTGGACAGGGCCGGTTTCTCATCAGAGATGTAAGAATTATATTCTGCCTGGTCGGCATCTTCTTTAGCCTTGGTAATGGAAAGGCCAATCTTGCGGTGGCTTCTGTCCACCTTAATGATCTTAACCTTTACTACCTGGCCGGCCTTCAGAACATCTTCCGGCTTCTCTACACGCTCTTCGCTAATCTCGGAAACGTGGATCATACCTTCAACGGTATCATTCAGTTTTACTAAAGCGCCGAAAGGCAGGAACCTGTCAACGGTACCTTCTACCAGCTGGCCTTCTTCAAAGCCGGCAGCGGCAGCCACCCAGGGATCTTCCTGCGTAGCCTTGATGGACAAGGATACACGGTGATTTTCCTGATCGATCTTCTTGACGAAGACCTTGACGGTATCGCCTTCCTTAGCGACATCAGCAGCTTTCTTGCTGCGGTCATAGGAAAGTTCGCTGTTATGTACCAGACCCACCAGGCCGTCGCCGATCTCAACGAACAGACCAAAGTCAGCTACCTTCACAACCTTGCCTTCATAAATCTGGCCTTCAGCCACGGAAGCATAAGCAGCTTCTTCACGGGCAGCGCGCGCTTCTTTAGCAGCGGCGATGCGGGATTCGCGGTTAGCCAGCCATTCCTGATGCTTAGCTTCTTTTTCAGCTTTCAGCAGGTCGCGGCGGGAAACAACGATGCGTTTCTTCTCCACATCCACTTCAATGATCTCCGCCTGCAGTTCCTGACCTACATAGGGAGTGAAGTCTTCGATGTGACGCAGCTCTACATGAGAAGCAGGCATGAAACCTTCCACGCCTTCTACGGCTACGCCCAGACCAACCACGCGCTTGGGAGCTTCACGGTCTTTGCCGCGGCTCTTGATGACGCGCAGCACCTTGACGGTGCAGGGACGCTTTTCGCCTTCAGCCAGAGGCTGTACATATTTCCAGGCTGCTTCTTTCTCAGCCCTGATCTTGCTCAGACGTACAAATTCTTCCTTAGCGGTACCGGGAACAACAACAGCTTCAACTTCATCGCCGATATTGACGGAAGCCGCGGTAGCTTCTGTATCTTCGCTGGCCGTCCAGTCTCTCCAGTTGATCATGCCTTCACGCATGTAACCGAAATTGACATAGGCACCCTCTTTATCTTTCATGATAACTTTACCTTTAACGAGCTTGCCGGGGAATACATTCACATCCTCCATGCTCGCATCCAGCATCTTTTCAAACTCAGACTTTTCTTTAATCTCTTCCATCACACTTACAGCCTCCTTAATTAGCCGGTCCGGAGTCGAGGCTCCGGCCGTAATGCCGATTTTCTTGCACCCCTGGAATACTGTGGGATTCAGTTCATTAGCAGTTTCTACCTGGTAACACTTAGGACAATGCTCACTTACCAGTTGGAATAAGTGCCGGGTATTAGCACTATTCCTGCCACCAATGACGACGAACGCATCAACCAGCTTTGCCAGTTCAACCGCGGCTTCCTGCCTCTGGGACGTAGCTAAACAGATGGTACGTTCTACTCGATACTCACCGGGATGAGTCTGCTGTAATGCTGCCAGAAGTTCTTCAAACCTTGCCAGTTCGAAAGTCGTCTGGATGATTACCGCATACCTACCTGTGGTGGGTATCATTGAGATATCCTTATTATATTCTACAACG
>JAKVKY010000040.1 GCA_022484685.1 Acidaminococcaceae bacterium
GGTTCCCCGAAAGCCGTAGAAAACGTGGCTTCCGGTTCCACGATACCGGTTTCCGTACCGGCCACCTTGCTGGTATAACCGGCCAGGAAATAGTACATAGCCTGGTTCCGGTCCAGCTTGGAAATAGGCGGCAGGACGCCAAAAGCATCGGCCGTCAGGAAAATGATCGTCTTGGGATGGGTGGCCACGCTGGGAATCTTCACGTTGCTGATATAGTTCAGCGGATAAGCCGCCCGGGTATTTTCCGTCAGGGTCTTATCAAAAAAGTCCACCTTGCCCGTCTTAGCATCCACGCCGGCATTTTCCAGGACCGTGCCAAACTTGATGGCGTGGTAAATTTCCGGCTCCCCGCTTTCCGTCAGGTTGATACATTTAGCATAGCAGCCGCCTTCAATGTTAAAGACGCCGCTGTCACTCCAGCCGTGTTCATCGTCGCCAATCAGCGCCCGGTGCGGATCGGCCGACAGCGTGGTCTTACCCGTGCCGGACAGGCCGAAGAACAAAGCTACGTTTCCGTTCTTGCCTACGTTGGCGCTGCAGTGCATGGTCAAAACGCCCTGCTGCGGCAGTAAATAATTCATCACCGAGAAAATGGATTTCTTAATCTCGCCGGCGTAACTGCCGCCGCCAATCAACACCATCTTGGCATCAAAATTCAAGATGATGAAAGTTCCGGAATGGGTCTTATCCGTCTGGGGATCAGCTTTTAAACCCGGCAGGCAGACCACCGTAAAATCGGGGGGAATATCTTTTTCCAGTTCGATGTAGTCGATAAAAAGCTGCCGCGCAAATAACTGGTGCCAGGCGTATTCCGTGATTACACGGACCCGGAGCCTGTATTTCGTGTCGGCGCCGGCGTAAACATCCGTGGCATACAGGCGGTGCTCCTGCACATATGCCACCATCTTTTTGTAGAGGCGGTCAAAAGTTTCCTCACTACAAGGCTGGTTATTGCTCCAGCTGACCTTGTCATGGGTGCTGGCGGCATCCACGATAAATTTATCTTTGGGGGACCGTCCCGTATGCTTGCCGGTCTCCACCCGTAATGAACCTTTATCCGTCAGGGTGCCTTCTCCGTTCCGGATGGCTTCCTCCACTAACTGGCGGACGCTCAGGTTAAGTTTTACTTCCTGTGCTTTTTCTAAAAACGTAGCGTTGTCATAAAGTTCCATGATGAATTAACCCCCTCGTTAAATCATACCGTATAACTTCATTATACAACTAAATCCGGCGGTTACAATAAAAATTTACAAAAGCATAAAAAAAGAACAGTTTTTTGAACTGTTCTTTACATACCATGTGGTGGGCGCTAACGGGTTCGAACCGCTGACATTCTGCTTGTAGGGCAGACGCTCTCCCAGCTGAGCTAAGCGCCCGTTAGAAATGGTGACCGGTGGGGGATTCGAACCCCCGATACCGCCGTGAAAGGGCGATGTCTTAACCGCTTGACCAACCGGCCAGATATAAATGGCTCCCCGAGCAGGACTCGAACCTGCAACAACTCGGTTAACAGCCGAGTGCTCTACCGATTGAGCTATCGGGGAATCAGCCGTGACTCATCGTCACGAATGTTATTTTAATATAAATCCCCTTACTTGTCAACACATTTTCGTATCTTTTTTATTCTTTTTTAAAGTGCCCGCACCTTGACCACCAATTTTTGAACCTTAGCGGCAGCGCTGACCTGACAACCGGGCTGATGCAGTTCCCAGGGATAGAAGACGGCAAAAGTACCGGCGCCCAGGTCCACATACCCGTCCGCCTTTACCGCGGTGCCGGCGCCGAAAAAGGCCACGTCTTTCGCCTGCAGGTTATTTTCCGTCAGGGGCTGGCCCTGTTTGGCCGCATAATAAATCCGTTCCGTGCCGCTGCCCAGATACTGGACGTCAATATAGGCGTCGTGGGCTTCCCATTTTTTCTCGTTCAAAGGTTTAGTCTCGTAACCGCTGACCCGGACAAAAACTTTTTCCCCGTCGATCTTATATTCGCCGTTGGCTAACTTTGCTACTTCCGTCGTGGCTAAATACCGCAAAGCTTTTTGCAAGCCTGCCGGCAGATACGGCGTAAATTTTTCCCAATCCTTAATGTTGCCTGTTAACATGGTGCGCCTCCGTTCGGGGCCGCCGGTCTCCCTACCTTTTTCCGGGAGCAGCCGCAGGCCCGCTAAATTTTTTCTTTACTAACTTCCTTCTATAAGATAGAATATACCATACGTGAAAAAAAGCAAGCGGCAGATTTTCTGCCGCAAAATTATTCTGCATAGCAGCGAGGTAAGCATGAGTTATTTAACCGTCACCAATGTCAGCCACTCTTTCGGCGGCCGGCAAATCTTGGAAAATGTGTCTTTCAAACTTTTAAAGGGCGAACACGTGGGCCTTATCGGCGCCAACGGCGAAGGCAAATCTTCTTTTTTGAACATCATCACCGGACACCTGAACCCGGACGAGGGCAAGGTAGAATGGCCCGGCAAAGTTACGGTAGGTTATCTGGATCAGCAGAGCACCCTCACCGCCGGCCAGACCATCCGGGAAGTTTTGCGCACCGCCTTTGACGCCATGTACCAGGACGAGCAAGAGATGCTGTCCCTGTACGACAAGATGGCGGATGCGGCGCCAGAGGAACTGGACAAGATGATGGCCCGGGTAGGCGAGATTCAGTCCGAGCTGGAGCAAAGCGGTTTTTACACCCTGGACAGCAAGATTGAAGAATTTGCAAACGGCCTGGGTCTGGGCGAGATTGGCCTGGACAAGGACGTAGCTCAGCTTTCCGGCGGCCAGCGCAGCAAAGTTTTATTAGCCAAGCTGCTGCTGCAAAATTCCTCCATCTTACTTTTGGACGAACCGACCAACTATCTGGACGTGGAACATATCGAATGGCTGACCAAGTTCTTACAGAACTACGAGAATGCCTTCATCTTAATTTCCCATGATATCCCTTTCCTGAATAAAGTAGTAAACGTGATCTACCATCTGGAAGACTGCCAGCTGACCCGCTACAGCGGCAACTATGACAAGTTCCAGGAACTGCACGCCATCTACGTGGCCCAGAAAGAAAGCGCCTACCAGAGGCAGCAGCAGGAAGTGGCCCATCTGGAAGATTTTATCGCCCGGAATAAGGCCCGGGTGGCCACGGTAGGCATGGCCCGCAGCCGGCAGAAAAAGCTGGACAAGATGGACATCATCGAAAAGCCTCAGGAAAAGCCCAAGCCTACCTTTAATTTTAAACCGGCCCGTACCCCCAGCCGGTACCTGGTGGAAGCCACGGACCTGGTCATCGGTTACGATTCCGCCCTGACCAGACCGGTTACCTTTAAGCTGGAACGGGGTAAGAAGATGGCCTTAAAAGGCGTCAACGGTTTAGGCAAAACCACCCTGCTCAAAACTATCCTGGGTCTGCTCCCGCCTTTTAGCGGCAAGGTGGAACCCGGTGAGTTTGTGGAGCCCGGTTATTTTGAACAGGAAGACCGGGAGAAGAACGACAAGACCGCTTTGGAAGATGTGTGGGACGCCTACCCCGGCCTGAGCAACTACCAGGTGCGGGCCGCTTTAGCCGGCTGCGGTTTGACCAACGAACACATCACCAGCAAAGTTTTCGTCTTAAGCGGCGGCGAAGCGGCCAAGGTCAGGCTGTGCAAGCTGATGTTGAAAGAAGTGAACTGGCTGGTGCTGGACGAACCTACCAACCATCTGGACGTGGACGCCAAGGCGGAATTAAAACGGGCCCTCATTGATTTCAAGGGCAGCATCCTCTTAGTCTCCCACGAACCGGAATTTTATCAGGACTGGGTGGACGGCGTGTGGAACATTGAAGACTGGACCACGAAAATAATTTAAACTAAAAAATAAACAGACAGCAAAAAACCGGCCTGGCATTAACGCCAGACCGGTTCATTTTTTGTTGACGCCTATCCAAATAGCCGCCTGTGTTTTTATAACTTGGTCATCCACAAACCGTGCAGGTTGCAGTAAGCGTATACAGCCACCGGTTTATCGCCGTCCGTCAGCGCAAACGTAGCCTCGGGTTTGTTGTCCGGGGTCAGGATGCGGCGCTGGCCGCCGTGTTTGGTCTCTACATAAATCCACTCAATGTAGTGTTCCTTGGTCATCGGATGTTCCACGCTGCCAATCTTTACGGAAACGATGGACTCGGTAACCTTAACTACCGGCACATGTTTTTCGTGGGAAGCATCAATGCTGTTAGCACGCAGTGCTTCCATGGGCTTGCCGCAGCAGCTCAGTTCGCCGCCGCCGCTAAAAAGCATCCCTACCATGTTGCCACAGCTCTTGCATACAAAAAATTTGCCTTCTGACATCAAAATCCCTCCTTTAAATTCCACATCCAGA
The DNA here is from genome assembly GCA_022484685.1 of Acidaminococcaceae bacterium. GTDB lineage: Bacteria > Bacillota > Negativicutes > Acidaminococcales > Acidaminococcaceae > JAKVKY01. Next base: position 4,344 of record JAKVKY010000040.1, read on the forward strand.
AATACTGCCGGCTGGCGGCAGGTATCGCTCTGGAACTATTTGCTCTCGTAAGCTTATTATAGCAAATTCAGACCTGCTTGAAAAGCAGGAACCTGAAAGTAAAACAGCCGGCTATAAAACCGGCCGCCGTTTTTTCCCAAACAAAAAGGAGTGCCTGCAAGCAGGTACTCCTTTGTTGTGTTCATGCGTTAATATATGTTTTTAAGCTATATATCTTACAGACGAACAACATTTGCAGCTTGTTCACCGCGGTTGCCTTGTACAACATCAAATTGAACAGCCTGACCCTCTTCCAGAGTCTTGAAACCGTCGCATTGAATAGCGGAGAAGTGAACGAATACGTCGCCACCATCTTCACGCTCGATGAAACCATAACCTTTTTCTGCATTAAACCACTTAACTTTGCCTGTCATTTCGCGGGCCTCCTAAAATATTATTACTTTTGCCATCTGGTTTGCCAAATGGCTTACTCGATTATTATATGCTAATCGGAAAAAATATGCAAGCGAAATCTTGCGTTAGCGCAAATTTTATTTAATTACGCTACAATTTACAAACTTACTTGCAAACTTCCACCGTATCCATCATCACGATGGACTTGGGGCGGTCCTGGGCGTCCGTGGGCACTACGCCGATCTGGCGTACCACGTCCATACCCTCTACCACCTTGCCGAACACGGCGTGATGGCCGTCCAGCCAGGGCGTAGGCGCCAGGGTGATAAAGAACTGGCTGCCGGCAGTATTAGGACCGGCATTAGCCATGGACAGGATACCTTCGTCGTCATGCTTCAGGCCCGGTCCAAACTCATCGTCAATCTCGTAGCCGGGGCCGCCCATACCTGTACCGGTAGGATCGCCGCCCTGGATCATGAAACCGTCGATGACCCTGTGGAAAATTAACCCGTCATAGAAACCTTTTTCTACCAGGTCGATAAAATTCTTCGTGGTCTTGGGAGCTTTGTCTTCGAACATCTCGGCAATAAATTCGCCTTTGTTGGTGGTAAACTTAATTTTTCTGTTGGTGCTCATGTCTTTTCTCCTTAACTTTTATTGATAAATTTTGGGATAAGCCTGTTCCCAGGAATTCTCTTCCAGAATTTTCCTGAGGAATTTTCTCGGGAAACTTCCCGGACCAAATTTTAGTGGGAATCTTTCGCCTGAGCTTCCGCCACTTTTTTATCGTGGATCAGGAAGATGAGCAGGTAAATACCGCAGGCGGCCGCTGCCATCCACACCGGATACAGAGATTTGATAGCCACGTCGCCGCAGAAGAAGATTAAAAAGAAACTGCCCAGCAAAAATACGCCCTGACCCATCAGGATCCTTTGTGTTAGAAGCGGACGGTTATCCCGGTCGCCCCGGGCCGTACACTGGCTGGCCACCGAAAGTTCCGGCGCGAACAAAAAGACGCAGACGCACAGCAGGATCACGTAGGTTAAGGTCAGCCCCGGCGTCACCGCCGGCCGTTCCACAAACAGATACATGGCACAGGCGATGCCCGCCATATACAGGCTGCGGAAATAACCTTCCTTAATCTGGCTTTCCAGCACGTAGCAGGCAGCGGTCAAACCGGGCATAAGCCACAGATCGTGTTTGCCCAGCCAGAAAGCTGCCACCAGGATGATGACGTTATCACCAAGCTTGTGCCGGCTGCCGGAAGTACGGTTGAACATCCTGATGACAAAGAGCGCCCACAAAAGCATGGTCACATCACCGGCGCCCATAAAGACCTGGGCCACCACCGCCAAAAGACCGCCTAAAAGACCGGCGGCCCGGCGTCTGGGTTCCGGATCCAGTTCCTGCGCAATCAGATACGTAAAAAAGAAGTTACACGCCCCCACGATACCAAACGTGGTGGCTTCCGTGGTAGACATCTTGCCGCTGAAAGTTACCCAGATCATCAGCAGCACGGCGCTGATAAGCGAGCCCAGGATGGCACGCCGGTTCAGCCGGTCGTCAAAATAAACTACGCGTCCCAGGCCAAAGTAGCTGGAATCAGCCGTATGGACCACGTTGAACTTATTGCCTCTTCTTGACATAACTACTCCTTAATTATTGGCGTTAGACAATCTTCTCGCCATGATAAGATTCACCGCCGCCATTAGGAAGCAGGTTATATCTCTTGGTCCACAAATCCTTATACTTGATAGCCTGAGCATGAATATTTTTCACGTTGCTCTCGTCCAGGGTCTTGATCATCTTGGCCGGAACACCTGCCATCAGGGAGAACGGCGGTACCTTGGTACCCTTGGTAACTACGGCGCCGGCAGCGACGATACTGCCATGACCGATGACTGCGCCATCCAGAACGGTGGAACCCATGCCGATCAGGCAGTGGTCTTCCACGGTGCAGGCATGTAAAGTGGCGCAGTGGCCTACCGTCACATAATCGCCCACGATGCAGGCGAACTTATCGGCTACATGCAGGCAGCTGTTATCCTGAATATTGCTGTACTTGCCAACTTCAATACGATTTACGTCGCCGCGCATGGTCACATTAAACCAGCAGCTGCTGTATTCCTTCATCGTTACTTTGCCAATAACGGCGGCCGTCTCAAACACATGGGCCTTGGCATCAATCTGGGGCACCTGACCTTCAAAATCTCTTACCATAAACAAACACCTCTTTCACAAGCTTACATAAAATATATTTAGCAACTTAGTAGTCGCCGGACAACAAATTATTTTTCCGCCGGACACACTTTCCCGTGCAACCGGGTCTTGTAAGTGTACAAAGCTGCCATTAGCAAAATTCCGCCCATGGAACAGAGCACATAGCGGGTGCTCATGAGCCCGCCCAGGAAACCGCCCAAAAGCGGTCCCACCACCCCGCCAAACTGCTGGGCGCTGGTCACCAGGCCAAAGGCCTTGCCCCGCATGGAAGCTTCGGTAACCTCCACCAGGTTGGAATTGACATTGGGCACAGCTCCTGACAGGAACAGGCCGTAGACAAACTGGATCACGGCGAACTGCCACACATCGCCTACAAAGATCTGACACAGGTTCACCACGCCGGCACACAGCAGCACCAGGCACAAGATCCTGGTATAACCGTGACGCTGACCTTTGTTGCCCCAGAATGGCGCCGCAAAGATGCCCGCGATCCCGGCCAGGGAAAAGACCCAGCCCGACATCTTAATCGAAGCATCGCTGGTCCCGCCCATGAGGGAACTTACATACATGGTGATCAGGGGCTGGATAGCCATGGTGCACACCTGGATCAGGAAAAACATGAACATGATGTAGATCAAATCCCGGTTATGCAACGCCAGCTTCAAATCGGAAACTAAATCTATCTTAGCCCGCTGCCGTTCCTTAGGAATTTTCTGGTCGCGGACAAAGATGTACGTCATCACCGTAGCCATAAACAAACTGACGGCGCCCACAAAGAAGGATAAGCGCATGCCGAACCAGGCGCTCAGGTAACCGCCCATGAGCGGGCCTAAGATACTGCCGCTGGCTACGGCGGTCTGCATCATCCCCATGCCCCAGCCCATCTTGCTCTCGGGCAGGGTAGAAGAGATAAGCGACATGGAAGCCGGTACATAACCGCTGATGATGCCGGTGATGGCGCGCACGGCAAAAAGCTGCGGCGCCGATTGGACGACGGCTCCCAGCCAATAAGTTACCGCCAGACCGAAACCGGCGCGCAGCGCCATCTTTCTCTGGCCCACCTTATCAGCCCAGGCGCCCCAGTACGGTGCCATCAAAGAAGAACCCAGGAACGTGATGGCATACACCAGACCGCTCCAATAATTCACATTGGCTTCTTCCACATGTAATTCTTTTAGTAAATAGACCGGTAGAAAAGGGATGCAACTGGTATAACTGGCACAGGCAAGGAAAACTCCCACCCAGAGAACCGCCAGGTTCTTTTGCCAACTAATGGTTCCAGCTCCCGGTTGGTCCCACAAAGACATGCTCACATCATCTCCAATATTTAATTATAACATAACTTGGAAAAATTAAAACAGCTCAACCTGTGAACAATAGGAAAACAAAAACACCCTTGCCCGGTTCACATACGCGCTGCGGGTTTTCTACCAGCGTGAACATGTACTTTTATCGCAAGGGTGCAGTTTAAAAATGCCGTGGCCCTTTTAGGCTGCCAGCCGTCAGCTGTTGCCAGCTCCGGCGGTTTAAATGCCCAGAGCTTTTTCCGCCGACTCCGGCAGGTTGGGAGCGTCTACATTAAACCATTTTTTATAAATCTTATTATAGGTACCGTCTTTTTTCATCTCGGCCAGGGCCTGATTGACCTTTTGCTGCAGTTCCTTATTATCCTTGTTCATGACAAAGCCCAATAATTCTGCCTTGGAATCAGCAATCGTAACCACATTCACCTTGCCCTTGCCTTTACCTTCCAGGGCTGCGTAATACTCGGCCACGGGTTTATCCACGATGGCGGCATCAGCATTACCGGTTTCCATTTCCAGGATGGCTTCGGAACTGTTATCGAACTGCTTGATGGTCATGCCATGAGCTTCGCCATATTTGGCGCCGGTAGTCCCTACCATGACAGCAACTTTTTTGCCCTTCAGGTCTTCCACCTTGGTCAGCGGGCTCGCTTTTTTGGTTACGAAAGCCAGCTTGGACTCATAGAAAGGAGCGGCGAAAGCAACTTTCTGGGACCGTTCCTTCGTCATGGTCATACCGGTGGCCGCAATATCCACCTGTTTGGATAAAATGGCCGGGATGATGCCGTTAAAAGGAATGTTCTCCATCTTGGTTTCCATGCCCAGGCGGCGGGCAACCTCTTTCACCATATCAATTTCCACGCCTTTATAATCGGAATCTTTGCCGGTAGCCTCTTTGTCCTTAAACTCAAAAGGCACATAGGTCGCATTGGTCGCAATCCGTAAAACTTTTGCCGGCGCCCCGGTCTTGGAGTCTGCCGCCTTTTTATCCGCGCCGCCGCACCCTGCTGCTAAAACGGCCAGGGTCAGAGCCAGCACGCCTGCCACAAATTTCTTCTGCCACATCTTTTTCTGCCTCCCTATAATTTTGATCTCTGAACTAAATTTCCTTGAGAAAGTAAAACATCCTCAACCCTGGTACTGCCAAGATTAGGATGTCAACTTATATGCATTAAATTTTGGTGCGGTAGAGAGGATTTGAACCTCCATGGGGTCAACCCCCACTAGCTCCTGAGGCTAGCGCGTCTGCCGTTCCGCCACTACCGCGTGGTTTGCTTTTGAATCCCGGTTGTGCAACCAAAGTTTGGTGCGGTTGGCGGGATTTGAACCCGCATGGGTTTCCCCGCCAGCCCCTCAAGCTGGTGCGTCTGCCGTTCCGCCACAACCGCTTGTTGGACTCAATAGCGACAGTGTTATATTAGCATAACTTTAAAAACCCGTCAAGGACTTTTTTTCTCAATCTGATTCTTATACAAACGATAATACTCATCCCTGTCCCTAAGCACCAGTCCCACATACTTTTTTGTGTCCGGATAAGGAATCTTGTCGATACTGCCAAAATCATAATCCCAGTGGTTCGCTTCCATCCAGGTATGAGTCTGGCCCCGACCCGCGTTATACGCGATCATGAGCAGCACCATATTGTTATGAAACTCGTGCTTCAGCTCCGAAACATACCAGCAGCCCATGCGGATGTTCACATCTGTCCGATACAGGTCCTGGGTATCGAACCTGGTCAGTCCCATCTGCCCGGCAATCCAGTGCGCCGTTTCCGGCATCAGCTGCATGAGGCCGATAGCGCCCACCTTGGAGACGGCGCTACGGTCAAAGGCACTTTCATTCTTGATGATGGCTGCCACCAGGAAAGGATCGATATCGTTGCGCTTGCTATAAGTTAAGATCTCGTTCTGGTACGGCCACAGATAAATAAAATGCATCTGTACAAAATCACTGCGCCAGATCCGCCAGCCGGTGAAAACCAGCAGCAGGATAAATACTGCCAGCACCGCCAGACAACCTTTATTCGAAGACTTTTTACGTCTGCGTCTTTTCAAAGCCCTGCTCCCTAAACTACAACTTGCCGGCCTGTAACTTTGCCCAGGCGGCTGCGACCTGTTTCTTAGTATTGCCCAAACTGCCGCTGTTGTCAATAACCAAATCCGCAAATTTTTTCTTGGCTTCCAGGCTCAGCTGCGCCCCGATCCTGGCTTCCACCTGCGCTGCGCTGGCTCCGTCCCGGAGCATGGCGCGCCGCACCTGTTCTTCTCTGGGCAGGCTGACCAGCCACACCTGGTCCACCTGGTTCTGCCAGCCGCATTCAATTAAAAGCGGCACATCCAGAAAAACCACCCGGCTGCCCTGGGCCGCCGCCTGTTCCATAAAAGCCGCGGCTTCCTGCCACACGATCTTATGGATGACGGCTTCCAGTTTTTTCCTGGCGGCCTGATCATGAAACACTTTGGCCGCTACCCTGGGCCGGTCCAGATTTCCGTCCGGCGTGGCAAACTCCGGTCCCAGCACCTGCAGCACCTGCTGCAAACCCGGCGCTCCTTTAGCCACGGCCCGGCGGCTGGCCGCATCCGCATCAAAAACCGGCGCGCCCAGCTCCCGCAAATATTGTGTGACCACACTTTTGCCGGAAGCGATGCCTCCGGTCAAACCGATCTTGATCATCTTTAAAACTGCTCCTCTTACTAAGACTTTGTCAGCCAGGATAATTAATTTCTCTGTTACAACGACAGGCCCGCTGCTGCTACTGTTACCAGAAAGCACGGCCCGCTTTTTCTGTAGCTGCGGGCCTCGGACCTGCGCCGCTATTTTATTTCTGGCATTTAGGGCAGTAGACCGTGCCCCGCCCGCCGACCTTAATCTGCACCAAAGTGGTACCGCAGAAACGGCAGGGCTGACCTTTGCGGCTGTACACCAGCAAATGGTTCTGGTTGTCGCCTTTCTTACCGTCGCCGTCCTGATAATTCCTAAATGTGGTACCGTGGTTGGCGATGCCCTGGGCAATCACCTTGTTGATAGCCTCATGCAGCACCTTCAGTTCTTCCCTGCTCAAAGTATTGGCCACCCTGGTCGGCATGATCCTGGACAAAGCCAGGCTCTCGTCCGCATAAATATTGCCCAGACCGGCGATCACCGTCTGGTCCAGGATAAAAGTCTTGATGGGTTTGCGGCTCTTATGGGCCAGCGGCTCTAAATAAGCCACCGTAAATTCTTTGCTCAAAGGTTCCGGCCCCAAAGTCTCGTAGCCGTTGACCTTATAGCTGCCGCCGTCCTGTAAAAGATACAGGGTGCCAAAGGTCCGGATATCCGTGAACCATAAATTTTCGTCCCCGTCCAAGGTAAATTTTAACTTGGCGTAAGGAGGCTGTGGCGCGCTGGCCGGCAGGGCGATCAAAGCTCCCGTCATGCGCAGATGTCCCAGGATATAGAAACCGTCTCCCAGTTCCAGGCGCAGATATTTGCCCCGGCGGTTAATAGCCCGGATAGTTTTCCCAACCGTGCCCTGAATAAAATCCGGCACCGCGGGATACTGCACCAGGCGGTCCAAAAATACTTCCGTCCTGATAATTTTATGTCCTACCACATGAGGGATCAAAGTCTTGCGTACCTGTTCTACTTCCGGTAATTCCGGCATGGTTATCGCTCCTTTGTGGCGGCGTGCCTGCGCCGCTGTTTTTATCGTTCGTAATTTAGCTTGCTGTTGCTTACAACCTGCACTTATTCCTGCTGCAAACCCGCGCTGGTTATTCCGCGGCTTCCGCCCAGTTCCTGCCAAAAGTTACGGCGGCTAAGAGCGGCACATCCAGCTTAAACGCTTCCATCATGGCTTTTTGCACCAGGGCGCCTACCTGCTCCTTCTCGGCGGCGGTCACTTCCAGGATCAGTTCGTCGTGTACCTGGAGCAGCACCCTGCTCTTCACCCCAGCAGCCTTCAGCGCCGCGTCCACCTTCAGCATGGCCAGCTTCATGATATCCGCCGCCGTGCCCTGGATGGGCGTGTTCATGGCGGTGCGTTCCGCAAAGTTACGCCGGTTAAAATTGCTGCTGCGAATGTCCGGCAGATAACGCCGCCGTCCTAAGAGCGTCGTCACATAACCCTGGGTGCGGGCCAGCTCCACCGACTGTTCCATATATTTCTTGACGCCCTGATATCTGGCAAAATAACTTTCGATAAACTGCGCCGCTTCCTTGCGGCTGGAACCGATCTGTTTGGCCAGGCCGAAATCGCTGATGCCGTAGACAATGCCAAAGTTAACGGCCTTGGCCCGTCCCCGCAGTTCCGGCGTCACCTGCTCCAGCGGCAGGCCAAAAACTTCCGCCGCCGTACGGGCGTGTACGTCCTGCCCGGTACGGAAAGATTCTATCAGCAGCGGGTCCTGGGCAATATGAGCCAGGATACGCAGTTCAATCTGGGAATAATCGCAGCTCATCAAATAATCGTAGCCCACTCCCGGCACAAACAGTTCCCTGATGCCCCGGCCGATTTCCGTACGAGTGGGTATATTCTGCAGGTTGGGATCCGTGCTGGACAAACGTCCCGTCACGGTAACCAGCTGCTGAAAATGGGTATGCACCCGGCCGGTAGTTTTATTGAGCAGCGGCTTCAAGCCTTCCAGATAGGTGGAATACAACTTGGCCAAGATCCGGTACTGCAAAATAGTATCCACCAGGGGATGTTGTCCGGCCAGCTGTTCCAGCACCGACACATCCGTGGAGTAACCGGTCTTGGTTTTCTTGATTACCGGCAGTTGTAATTTTTCAAACAGGATGGCGCCCAGCTGCTTGGGAGACTGAGGATTAAAATTCTCATCCCCGGCTTCTTTCTTGGCCTGAGCTTCCAGGTTCGCTAACTTTAAGGCAAATTCCTTGTCCTTATTTTCCAGCAGCTCCGCATCCACCGTCACCCCGGCCAGTTCCATCTGAGCCAGCACCGGCACCAGAGGCAGTTCCAGGTCGCGGTACAAAGCGGTCAAATGTTTAAAGCCCAGCTGTTCTTTAAGGGCCGCCGCCACCTTGGACAGCGCCGTCACCGTGGCCGGCAGCTCGCCGATCAGATACGTCTCGATTAATTTTTTCAAAGTATAATCCGTCTGGCCCGGATTATCCAGATAAGCCGCGATGCTTACATCGTCCGCCAGGTTACGCGGCTGCACTTTCTGGCTCAGGGCCACCCGGTACAAAGTTTTGCTGTCCAGGGTTCCCTTGGGGCAGGCTGCCGTGCCCAGCCAGCTGGTAAAAACAGGCAGGGCTTCACCCTCCAAAGTATAGGCCTGTGCTCCGGCGCACACCGCTACGCTGCCAAAATGTAAATCCGGGAGCGTGCCGCTTTCCGTGGCCAGGATCCAGATTTCCTGCTGACCTGCCGCCAGCGGTTCCAGGATGGCTTGCGCCTCCGCCGCCGTGGCAATTATTTTCTCCGCCGGCGCTGCCGGTTCGGTATTGCCAAACATACTGAACAAATCGCCTTCGCCGCTCGCGTTTTTATTTTCACCGGCGCCGGTGGCGTTGGCATTTACTGCCAGGTTAAACAAATTTCCGTCAGCATTTTTCGTTGCGCCCACAGAATTTCCGTTACCATTCTCAGTTTGCGCCCCTGTCTTGCCGTTGTCATCCTGCACATTCGCAAAAGCAATTTTGCGGCCCGGGTTGCCCAGCAGCGCCGCAAAACGGGCGTAAAGATTTCTAAATTCTAAATCATGCAGCAAAGTTTCGGCTTCCGCCTTCACGCCCTGCAGCTGATATTTTGCCAATTCTAAATCCACCGGCGCCGTCAGACAAATAGTCGCCAGCTTTTTGGACAAAAGGGCGC
>JAKVKY010000041.1 GCA_022484685.1 Acidaminococcaceae bacterium
ATAAGGGTCTTGCCATCCGTGGTATCATAAATGACAAAATTGTGATTGTAAGGTCCCAGAGCTTCCACATCGTTTTTAAGAATCCGGGCGCAGAAACCGTGGAAAGTATGCAGCCAGACGCTCTTGGCCCGGGGGCCCGCCATCTTATCCACCCGCTGGCGCATCTCCTTAGCCGCCTTGTTGGTAAAAGTAATCGCCAAAATTCTGAAAGGGGACACACCCATATCTAATAAATGTGCAATCCTGCACGTTAACACTTTAGTCTTGCCGCTGCCGGCACCGGCCAGGATCAGCATGGGGCCTTCCGTAGCCTTAACTGCTGCCGCCTGTTCCGGGTTCAAACCTTGCATTGTATCTGTCATGGGAAAACCTCCGGTGATATTTTAGACTGGCGCCAAAGCTGCCGCCTAATTATTTATTTTACCATATCCGGCGGACGTGGTAAAATGAAATATATCTAATCGCGTCCGTAAGCAAAATAAAAAAGTGCGGCAGCCCATCTGGCGGCGCTCACACTAATTTTTCGTAAGGAGTCCGTATGCCTGAAACTTTCGTACCGGCCCAACATTTAGCCAAACTGTGGCGGGCCTTGATTGAATTTAAAATGCTGGCCCCCGGGGACAAAATCCTGATTGGTCTTTCCGGCGGCAAGGACAGTATGTTTTTAACCGCGGCCCTGGCCGAAATTCAAAAATATGCCCCCATCCCTTTTGAGTTGGCCTGTTATACCGTGGACGCCATGTTTGACGACCATTTCCCCAAAACGGAGCTGGAAACTTTCTGCAACCATTACGGGCTTAAGCATTACAGCGAGCAGGTAGATGTATTAAAGTTATGGCAGCACCGGGGCAATACTCCCTGCTTTACCTGCGCTTATTTTCGCCGGGCTGCTACCAACCGCAAAGCCAAAGAATTAGGTTTTAATAAAGTAGCCTGGGCCCATCATCACGACGATGCCGTAGAAACTTTTTTGCTGAATTTATTGACCAGCGGCCAATTGCAAACTTTTTTGCCGGTCACGCACTTGTCCCGCAGCGGCTTGACTTTAATCCGCCCGCTTTTGTATTACCGGGAAAGTGAAATCATCCAGATTGGCAAAGAACTGGGCCTGCACCCTTTAAAAAATCCCTGCCAGTATGACGGGCACACCCAGCGTCAGTCCATGAAGGAACTGATTCCCGCCCTGGAAAAAAACATCCCGGACCTGTACGATCATCTGGCTGCCGCCATGCGGCAAACTCCCGGCACGGAATTGTGGCCGGAACAACCTCCGCAAAAAGCCATGGTAGATTTATTCCACAAATTTTGGGAGCAAAAGCAAAAGTGAACAGGCAAAAATTAGTCCCTGTAGATTTAATCTGCAGGGACTTTTTATGTGGCCGCCTCAGCCACCGCTTATAATTTAGTTAACTTAATGCTGTAGGTTCTTTTCTCAATTTCAAGGCCGGCGCATTTACCCAAAGATACTCATGATATGCGCCGTCAAAAGTCCCATGGGCGTACCAATGGCGTAACCAATCAGGGCCATGAGCACGCCTACCGGTACCAGGGCGCCGGAATAAGACGCCGCCAACACCGGTGCGGAAGCCGTACCGCCAATGTTAGCTAACGAAGCCACGCCGCAGGTGAACATATCCAGATGAAAAATCTTGGCCACGATGATGAGCAGCACCCCGTGAATAGAAAGGATAGTAATGCCGGCTAAAATCCATACCGGTGCCGACTTGAGCTGACCCAGGCTGGCCCGACTGGCTAGCAAAGCGATGACGCAGTACAGCATCATGTTGCTCAGTTCCGCGCTGCCCTTGATACGGGCAATGGGAGAAACCGCCGCGATGAGGCCCAAGGCAGTTACCGTCAGCACGATCCAGGTAGCTTTATCCAGGGGAATGATTGATTTAATCGCCGTCTGGATCATGGCGCCTACGTTCTGGCTCACCGCCGAAACGCCCAGGCCTAAGCCCAGCAAGAAAATCAGACCGGCAAAACTAATGGTATCTTCGTTCAAAGTTTCGTTTTCTTCCAGCTTCTTGCCTACCGCATCCAGGGCCGAGGTGTCCGCCTTGGTCCAGGCGTTAAATTTGCCCGCCAGGCTCACCGCCCACAGCAGGAACATGACCCACAGGGAATAGTCGATGGAATCCACCACCAGGGCGTAGGCCATCTCCCCTTCCTTAATGTTCAGGGCGGCCTGAATGGCAATCATGTTGCCGCTGCCGCCGTTCCAGCTGCCGCACAAAGCGCCCAGGGCTTTCCAGGCATCATGGCCCAGCCAGTTATGGAAAATAGCGTAGGTGATGATGAACCCTGCGGAAATAGTCAGGGTCGCCGCAAAAAAGCCACCCAGCATCTTGGGTCCCAGCTTGATGATTTTGCGGATATCGCAGCGGAGCAGCATCAAAAAGACCATGGCGTACAATAAATTATTCTTCAGCTCGTTGTAAGCGGGTTTGGTAGTTTCCAGGTTCCACAGACCCACGGTGCACATCAGCATGGACAGCAAATACAGCATCACCACCGGCGGCAGATATTCAAAGATCTTGGCCTTGGTTTTCCTTTCCAGCATGACCAGACAGCCTGCGAATAAAATTAAAAACGCCGCGTAGGAAAAGCCACTGGTAATCACGACGAACATCCCCTTTATCACACCGGCCGTCCGGGTGGTCACAGCGATCATCCTTACATGGGTCTGCAATTAAAAAAACAGGTCGGGCCCTGTAGCCGTTGCTACCACAGCCTGACCTGTCCAGGTCAACTAGTTTAAAATTATCAGGTAAAACTTTGATAATTAGTAGATTAAAGCTTGGACAAATTTGGAACCGGACTTAGTACGTCAAAATTTCTGCACCTGTGTCCGTGATGAGGATGGTATGTTCCCACTGGGCCGACTGGCCGCCGTCCTCGGTGTACACCGTCCACTCGTTTTCCTCGTCCACGAATACTTTGTCCGTACCCGTGTTAATCATAGGCTCGATGGTGAAGATCATTCCCGGCACCAGCAGCATGCCGGTATTGCGCCTGCCTTCGTGACAGATAAACGGATCTTCGTGGAACTGCACACCCACGCCGTGACCGCCAAATTCCTTGACCACGGAATAGCCGTGTTTATGAGCAAACTCAGATATTACAGCACCAATATCGCCTACAAAGCCCCAGGGTCTGGCCGCTTTCACACCGCGGTTCAAACATTCCTTGGTAATAGCCACCAAATCTTTTTTGGCTTTATCCACCCGGCCGATTTCAAACATCCGGCTGGCGTCGGCGTAGTAACCGCCGTAAATAGTACTGACATCCACGTTGACGATATCGCCGCTCTTCAAAATAACATCCTTGCTAGGAATGCCGTGGCAGACCTGGTCATTCACCGAGGTGCACACGCTCTTGGGGAAACCGCAGAACCCCAGCGGAGCAGGAATAGCTTTCTTGCTCACCGTAAACTTATAGACCAGCTGATCGATCTCTTCGGTGCTCATACCCGTCTTGATATGCTTGGCTACTTCGTCCAGCACGGCGGTGTTAATCTCGCAGGCCTTACGGATACCGGCAATCTGTGCCGGGGTTTTCAGCATCTCCCGGTTCGGGACCGTACAGCCTCTTTTCTGAAAGGCTTGCATTTTTTCTTCTATAGGTTTGTGGCAAACTTCGTAAAGCTTACCGCTGCCACACCAACATAAATCTGACATGTACCTGGCTCCTTTTTGTACTTATAATAATCTTGCTTATTAATATTGCTAATTAGTTATTATAACACAAAGCAAGAGGTCATGCCACTGCGCTTTCTCTTCAGTAAAGTCCGGTACGCGCAGTAACTTTAATGTTTGTCAGTCGTACCGTTTAATATTCGTCATCGGTACCGTGGATCACGCTGTCATGACCGTACGCATTACTGCCCCGGTCACCCCGGCAGCAATATTGCCGCAGCCAGTACACCAGATTCACGCCGGGTACTAAAGCTAAGAGTGCCCACCAACCGCTATTACCCTGGTCATGCAGTCGTTTAATTTCCGGGCCTACCTGACAGCAAGCCAACAGGACCACCGCCGTTTTAGCCAGCACGCTGAAGAGATGATCTGCCTGTTTCCACAAGGCCCAGGTACCTACGCCGTTCGTATTCATAAAGGCTAAGAAGATTACCGAACACAGTTCCAGGACCAGTTTTACCGTTAAGGCTGCGGCCAGTATATAGGATACCCGGTAGAAATAACTCTTCCGGTTCAGTCGTCCCTGATAAGTAAAATACTCCTGTTTGATCCAGGTTTTAGCATGCTGGCAGCGCTGCTTAAGCTGCCAGGCAGACGGCGTCAGGATAAACTGCTTCAGGCGCAGCCAGGTGTCTTTAGTCACCAGTTGGGACCACAGATGCCGCCAGGGATCAAGATCCGGCAGCACAAAAGAAGGCGCGCCGTAAGTGTTGGTACCCATGGTACCCCGGGTATAAACCAGGCCGATAACGCCCACCGCTACATAGAAAAAAGTGATCCAGCAGATCAGGGCCATAAACTTATACATATCGCCCACGATAGCGCAGAGGATTAAAAAGACCAGCACGCCGAAGATGGCAAAGAAGACCAAGATATCCCAGGCGCTTAAATTTAAATCGTGCAGACGTTGCTCAATAAGGGCCAGGCCTTTGATTCCTGCCAAAGCTAACGGCAGGAAAAGCAGCATGGTCATTTCCGGCAGATGCTCGTTGCCGGCGCTCTGACCAAACATGATTTTGCCCAGCACTAAAAAGACTATCATCAGCACCGCGCATAAGGCGCCGGTGAGCCAGATCTGAGCGAACAGATGCCGCCGGGACAAACGTTCTTTGTACGCAAAAAAGGCTTTGATTCCCGCCACGGAAAGAGAAGCCGGTAATTCTTCCTGAAGCAAAGTGCGCAGTTGTTCTACCGGTCCCACGTGTTTGACCGGCACTAAGATACCCAGCACCACCCGGTTGGATAGCGGCGCTGTCATAACCGGAGGCACAGGTGAAACTGTTTCGACTGGTGCGGTTTCTTCGGTTGGTGTGACAGTTACTTCTTCAGTCGGTGTGACAAATTCGGCTGACGCTACTTCTTCGGTCGATGTAACAACTGCAGACGGCGTAACTTCTTCGACTGGCGTCGTCACTTCGTTCTCTACAACTTGCTCGGTTGGCGCGCTCAATTCCGCCGGTTTGGCCGTAGTAATTGGTTTGGCTGCCGATTTCGGCTCCCGTACTTTACGCACCACCTGCAAGATTTGCGTTTTAGTCAACACGGCCACGCTGGTAACAAAAGCTACCGCGGCCGCACTTTTGGCACTAATAAATTTTTCGGCAGACGCAATTTGCGGTGCGTACCGCTGCCGGGCCACGTACACTACACCCGTTACCAGTGCCGCCACTTTTACGCCTGCATGTACAGCCTTATGACCGGCAGTCAGTACCTGCGGTTTTAGCGCTACTGCCTGTACCCGTACCCTGGCGGCCAGAGCCTTACCTTGCAGCGCTGCTGCTTTAGCCTTCGCCGTCAAGGCCGGGCCGGCCTGTTTTTCCGCATCGGCCACATAGGTCTCCATCCGGCGCAGCTGTTCCTTAAAAACAGGATGCGCTTGTAATTTATCTAAATGTTCCTGCACGACCGGCTGAGCCTGAGCTTTGGTTGCCGCCGCCCGTTCCTGTGCCTCCGCCGCACCTTTATGTAAGGCTTCATCGTATTGTTTTTCTTTCTGGTCTAAAAAACCTTGCGGCAGTTGTTCTTCCAGGCGGCCCTTAACCGCTCCCAAATATGCATGAAATCTTTGCACTCTGGGACCCAGATTGGCTTTCGCCTGAACATATTTTTCCCCGGCTACCGCTTTCGCCTGCGCATATTTCTCTCCGGCCACGATCTGGGCATGTGCCCGCTGATCCGCAGTCTTGGTCCAAGTTTCCCTGGCCCAGGGTTCCAACTTATTACGCGCTACTACTGCCCAACCAGCTACGAACACGCCGGCCCGCAAAACCTTATCCAGGCAGAAGCTACCCGCTTCCCGGACATAAGGTGCCAGTGTCTGCACTTGCTGCCATAATTTTTGGGCATAGGGTCCCAGCGCCTGTACCTGTTCCCGCATCTCCTGCAGGTTCACATCCAGATGCATGCTTTCCGCAGCCCGATTTTTCACAGACTCCAGATACTGACGTAGCTGCGTCTTTTCTGCCGGGTTCTCAGTCCCGGTACGTTCATTATCCTGATGTGCAAAATTTGTCGGCAGTTCTTCCTTAAAACGTCCGTAAATCTCTCTCAGGCGTTGTTTGAGTCCTGCTGAGTCCTTATCCATCCCCGAATCCGGCATCAGCTTGCCCCTTCCCCTCACACGTTTTTATCAGCCGGGACTTACCCCTAATCACGACCGATTTATCCTCTATGATAGCAAAAGATAGTAAAACAAAATTATTATTGTTTAACTATAATAATATTAATTTGTATAAAATGCAACTATTTTATTTAAAAATATAATTGTCAAACATATTTATTTAACCAAACTCGATTTTGGAAAATGCAAAATACTCCCGATTCACCTGACCATAAGTCAGATAAAACCGGGAGTATTTATAGACACTGCCTTTAAAGAGCAGATATTTTATTTACCCAAAAAACTATGGGCTGGTTCGACACTGCTGCGCAGAATCTTGCCATCCTGAGCACCCACCAGGAAGTGATAGTTCACGTTATCCTTGGAACACTTCACGCTGTAGAATAAGGGCATGCCACCCTGACGACGTTGTAGTTGTTGCTTGGTCCCGGCTGCCTGCTGGTCCGGGGTTTGCGCCGCCTGATCCGGAGCCGTACCCGCTACTGGCGGTACCGGCGGCAACAGGGCTGACCGGTTCTGCATCTCAGCCTGAGAGTTATCAGGTCCTGCCTGATGCAGCTGGCGCTGCTCCCCCCGCTCGTGTGCATCTTTCTGGTCGCCATACCACAGTTCCCGCTGTTCGTGCTTAGCACCTCGTTTATCCTCACGCTCATGTTTCTCACCGCGGTCGTGTTTATCTGCGCGCTCATATTTAGAATCGCGCTTCTCACCCCGCTCGTGCTGGTCGTCCTGACCGCCTTGCTTACCCATCTCAGTACTAATCAAGTTCACGCTGGTAAAGTTAACTTGAGCAGCATCCACGCCTAAAGCCTGAGCCACCTTATTTTTTACATCATCCGTGCTGGCCAGGGTTACATTATTTTGCGTGGCCAGATTTTGTAGCAGGGTAGTACGAGCCGCATCGGCCCGATTCTTAGCTTCCACCTTATTCTGGTGCAGCATATATTTACCACCGGCGCCGACCACAGCTAACAGCACCAGGATACTGGCGCCCCTTTTTAAATTACGCGCCGTAAAAATTTTCTTACCTGTTGCCATGATGCTATTACCTGTCTTGTGTAAATTATCTTTTAACGTTGCTTTTGTTTCTTCTGTCATTTTGACTACCTCCTCTTTCTTAGGAACTGACTACAGCTTACCAGTGGCAGATTAAAGGAAAATTAAGAAACAAAACTTTTTAAAAAAAATTTTCTGAACGTCCGGAAATAAAAAATACAGGGACTTGACTCCCTGTATTTTATGGTATCTAAATTTCCAGATAAAACGTACTGCCCTGATCCGGAATGCTTTCGGCCCAGGCCCTGCCGCCATGCAGTTTAGCGATAGCGGCCACCGTAGCCAGGCCCAAACCTAATCCCTGATTGGTCTCCCGGTTGCGAGATGTATCCGTCTGATAAAAGCGGTCCCAGACCTTGGCCAGTTCCGCAGCTGTCAAGCCAGCGCCGTCATCCGCTACGCTTAAACGTAACTTGGGTCCGGTTTGTACCAGCTTGACCGTAATCTTACTGCGCGTGAACTTTAAGGCATTGTCCAGGTAATTAGCCAGCACCCGCTGCAGCAGGGCGGCGTTACCTAAAAAACGCAAGCCCGGCTGAATCTCTGCCGTCAGGCTAAGTTGTTTCGCCGTGGTCAGCACCTGGTAGTCGGCGCAGGTCTCACTGACCAGCCTGGAAAAATCCAGATCTGTCTTAGGCACGCTGTCGGTATTGCCTAACCGTGCCAGTTCTAATAACTGGTTAATCAGCGCCGTCATCTTCTGACTCTGCTTATGAATGGAAGCGAAACCTTCCTGTGCTTCCGCCAGATTGGCAGCACAATCCCGGCCGTACTCGCTCTCCGCCATGATTACCGCTACCGGCGTTCTTAACTCGTGCGACACGTCCGCCGAAAAACGTTTTTCTCTTTCCACGGAGCTTTCAATCTTATCCAGCATCTTATTGAAGGAACCGGCCATCTGGTGAATCTCGTCCCCGCCGGCATCGATATCGATGCGCCGGGACAGGTCGTTCGTGGCGCCGATTTCCTGAGCCGTGGCGCTGATAATCCCCACCGGCTGAAAGCCGCGCTTAATAATCTTGTACCCTCCCAGGGCCGCAATCAGGATAAAAACCGGCAGGCCCAAAAAGAGACCCAGCAAAAATAAATTAGTACGCCGGTTAATCTTGTCCAGGGCGATGACGCCCCGCATCAGGCGCTGTTCCCCTCCTGGCTGCAATACCGGCACATCATAGTAACGGTACTCCCGGTCGTTCAAGGTAAACTTTTGCACGCCCATGCCCGGACGAGGAGGTAATTCCTGAGGCAGTCCCGCCGGCAGCCTGCCCTTCACCTTCATATGGTGACCGTCAAAGGTGGCGATATATACGTCGTCCTCGTGGTCATCAAACTTGTCCGGATGCCGGGATGCTTCATCCACCTGTTTTTGCAGGGTCAGGGCCGCCGCCTGAATATGGAAGTTCTCCGTAAACTTGGCCGTAAAGCTGACGACCGCTACAAAGATGATGGCCATAAAAAGTGTGTACCAGGCCGTGACTTTTACGGCTACCGGCACATCCCGCAATTTCTGTCTGAGCTGCAGCAGATATCCATACCCTTTAGACGCTACCATAGCAACACTTCCCTGCTCCGTACCATCCTTCCGGCTGTCATTCTTGTTTAAGCACATAACCTACACCCCTGATGGTATGCACCAGTTTGTCCGGAAAATCCTTGTCCAGTTTTTTCCGGAGCGAGTTGATGTACACATCTATCATATTAGAAGCACCTTCGTAGGAAAAGTCCCACACATGGTCCTGAATCTGCTGGCGGGTCAGGACGGTCCCCGCATTCTGCAGCAGGTATTCCAGAATTTCAAACTCCCGGGCCGTCAGATTTAAATCTTTGCCGCCCCGGCTGACACTATGTTTCTTGGTGTCCACCACCAGATCGCCCAGCTGCAACTCATTGGTTACTGCCGCATGCTGGCGTCGCAACAGGGCCCGCAACCTGGCTAACAGTTCGTCAAATTCAAACGGTTTGACCAGATAATCGTCGCCGCCGCTGTCTAGCCCCGCTACCTTGTCTTTGGTAGTATCTTTGGCAGTCAGGAACAATACCGGCAGCAGGTTATGCTCTGCCCGCAATTTCTTCACCAGGCTTAGGCCATCCAGTTTTGGCATCATGACATCCACGATGGCGCCGTCATATTCCGTCACCGCCAAATATTCCAAGGCTTCCTGGCCGTTGAAGGCGCTGTCCACCGCATAGTTTTCTACTTTTAACCTTTTGGCGATAATCTTGTTTAACGCCGGTTCGTCTTCCACCACTAATATTTTCATACCGTACCTCCCGGTTTTATTTGTGTCAGCACTGCGCCAACCTTATGGCTGTCTGCAAACTTTTGGTGAACCCCATTGTCAGGCTGCCGCTTCCAGCTTATAATAATTTTCGAGCTTCTTGTTCCTATTGTAGCCTTTCTAAATTAAAAATACATTAAAACTTTTAATCTGGCTTTAATGTTCCTAAAGTATCCTTGCGTTAAAGGAGTGATAAAGATGACCTGGTTTTACAACCTGGATGTGAATATTTTAACGTATGTACAGGAATTTGTACGGAGCGGTACCCTGACCTACTTTTTTGAAGAAATTACTGATTTAGGTAACCAAGGCTTGTTGTGGATTATCCTGGGTCTGGCCATGCTGGCGGTAAAACGTACCCGCATCCCCGGCCTTCTGGTTTTAGCAGCGGTGATTGCCAGCGGTGCCATCGATAACATGATCATCAAGACCGTGGTAGACAGAACCCGTCCTTTCTTAGCCCTGCCTCAGATTCATAATCTGGTGACGGCCCACGGTTCTTCCTTTCCCTCCGGCCACACGGGTACATCTTTCGCTGCGGCCGGTGTGTTGTGGCAGACCGTGCCCCGTCTCTACGGTGCCGGTGCCTTAATCCTGGCCGGCCTCATCGGTCTTTCCCGCATCTACCTGGGCGTGCATTACCCCAGTGATGTGCTGGGCGGGATGCTCATCGGCCTGGCCATCGCCGTAACCATCGTCTGGTTATATCAGCGCAGCCGGGAAAAAGTACGCGTCTAAACGTACCGGTTCTAACGTAAATTTTACCACGCAGGGAAAACCTTTCCCTGCTTTTTCTTTAGTCTGCTGTTATTTTATACTGCAATTTTGTCAGTTTTGTGGTAAAATAATTAGGCTAATATTTATCCGTGACAGAAAAGTTGTGAAGGAGTTTTTATGGACGTAGTAATAAATTTTTTCGGCCAGGCGTTTTATTTCTTTATGGAATATGTCATGCACTTTGACCGGTATATTCCCATGATCATGGAGCAGTACGGTGTTTTGATCTACGTTTTGCTGTTCCTCATCATCTTTTGTGAGACAGGTTTGGTGGTAACCCCGTTTTTACCCGGTGATTCCCTGCTTTTTGCCTGCGGCGCCTTATCCGCCGCCAGCGCCGGACTCCATGTAGGCTATTTTGCCCTGGTCTGCCTGGCTGCCGCTATCTTGGGCGACACCAGTAACTACTGGATTGGCGAAGTCTTTGGTAACAAACTGTTGGCCATGAAAAGTTCTCTCATCAAGCCGGAGCATGTGGAAAAAGCCCAGCACTTTTATGAAAAACACGGCCATAAGGCTATCTTCCTCTGCCGCTTCGTGCCCATCGTACGTACCTTTGCCCCCTTCGTAGCTGGCATCGGTACCATGCATTACCGTACCTTTATCGTCTATAATGTGGCCGGCGCCATGGCCTGGGTGGGTCTCTTCACCGCCGCCGGTTATTTCTTCGGCAACATCCCCGTGATTAAAAATAATTTCTCCCTGGTCGTGCTGGGTATCATCTTCATCTCCATCGTGCCCATGGCCTGGGAACTGTGGAAAAGCCACCGGGAAAGTAAATAAAAAAAGAACCCCGCAGGGTTCTTTTTTTTATGCCTTCAGCAGCATTTCCTTCAGCGCTGCCGCCTTAGTTTGCCAAGCGGCCGCTGCCATAGCGCCGCCCTGGGCTGCCTCCGGTTTACCGCCGCCCTTGCCGCCAAACAGTTCGTTAGCTTTGGCGATAAGTTCCTTGCAGTCTCCCTGTGCGCCCTGACCCAGACCGAACATGTAGTTTACCCGGGGACCGTTAGCGTAGATAACTGCTACCACCGCTTTTTCCACCGCGGTCAGTTTCTGGTACAAAGTCTTAGCCGACTTGGGATCGTAATTATCCTCAATAGCGACCAGTACTTTATTGCCCTTGCTGTCCAAAGGCGGATTTTTTAATAAAGTTTCCAGCTCCCCGGCCTGCAAAGCCTGCGTCTTTTGTTTGAGCTGTTCCCGCAGCGCCGCCGTTTCTTCCTTAAACTTGGCGATGCCGGCGCAGACATTTTCTTCCTTGGTAGACATCATGTTGCTGGCTTCCGTGATATAATGCACTTTCTTGCGCACATCTTCCAGAGCCCAGCGGCCACACAAAAACTCCACCCGGCTGCCATCCTTATGTTTCTCAAACTTAGTAATCTTAATCAGGCCGATAGTCCCGGTAAAGGGAGGATGAGTACCGCAGCAGGTACAGATGTCGCCGTCTTCCACCGCCACGATACGCAGCATACCCGTCAGTTTGGTATTTTTCTTACGCATGGTCAGCTTGGCCACTTCCGTATGGGGCATGTACGAAATGCTGATAGGCTTGTTAGCCCAGATTTCCCGGTTGGCAAAATCTTCGGCAGCATACGCCTGTTCCAGGGTAATTTCCTTATCCAGATCGATGGTCACCAGCCGCTCGCTCATATGGAAACCGATGTTGTTCAGCTGGTACAGTTTCCAGAAAGC
Source organism: Acidaminococcaceae bacterium (assembly GCA_022484685.1). Lineage (GTDB taxonomy): Bacteria > Bacillota > Negativicutes > Acidaminococcales > Acidaminococcaceae > JAKVKY01. The sequence continues at coordinate 12,129 of JAKVKY010000041.1, forward strand.
GTAGGACAGGATATGCTCGCCGGTATGCTGCTGCATATGGTCTAAGCGGGTAGTCCAGTCCAGTTTCACCTGGACCTTGCTGCCCACCTTCAAATCTTTCGCCGTATGGTGCAGGATACGTCCGTCCTTGGTTTCTTCCACATAGTTTACCGGCAGACCTGCGAACTTCTGCACCGCTGCCTGCATGGCATCCTGGGCGCCGCTCACCGCTGCCGCCGCTTCCTTGACCACGCTGCCCACAATCTGGCCCGCCAGGACGCCTAACCCGGAACCGGTCTTGGTAGCCGCCGTACCCACATCTTTTAATGACTCGCCTAACTTGGGAATGTTAGCCAGCTCTTCCGGCACCAGCCAGCCCTTATCGCTCAACTGGCCGCCGCCCTCCGGAAACAGTACCGTCTGGTCCAGCTCGATGCCGAAACCGTCTTCAAGCTTTTCACAGCCAGTCACCGTAGCCAGGCATTCTTTTCTCAGGGCATCAGCCTCAAATAATTTTTCCGTCATGCTCTTACCTCCTCAACACAAAAGCCGGAAACAGTATCTGCTCCCGGCTTCATTGCCTTACAAAATTATGCTTGCGCCGGCTTAGCGGCGGCAGCCTTTACTTCTTCCCACAGGATAGCTTTGCCGGCCTGCAGGGATTTCTTCACATCAATCAGCTTCTGATTAGCGCTGTCCAGATACGGATGTTCCGGTGTCTTTTCGTCTTCGTGGAACACGCCGTTCACGATCACGTCCACCAGTTCCAATATCTTCTTGGTAATCTCCCAGTTGCCAATCTTGCCGGCCAGGATTTCTTTTTCGAAATCGTAACCACTAAAGCACCAGATAGTCTTCTGAGGATAAATTTCCTTAAACCGCTGTACCATCTTTAAGATCATAGGCTGGCACTCCGGGGCCAAAGGCTCGCCGCCCAGAATAGACAGACCCGCAATATAATCATGGTTAGCCGCCCGGTAGATAGAATCAATCACGTCCCCGGTAAAAGGCTTACCATAATTGGTATCGCACAGCTTGGGATTGAGGCACCCGTTACAATGATGCAGGCAGCCGCACACAAAGAGCGCTACCCTGGCGCCGGGACCAACCTGTTCGTCGTGCTTCTTTAGCATTGCATAATTCATACGAC
>JAKVKY010000042.1 GCA_022484685.1 Acidaminococcaceae bacterium
CCTTTTGAGCCTGCTCCTGGGTCTTCATGTCTTGCTTCCAGTTAGCATTAGACTTCTTGGCATCCTTGCGGATCTCTTTCATGTCCTGACGGCCATCTTTCTTGATTTCCTTCATGTCGTGCTTAGCATCCTTGCTGATGTTCTTGTAGCCGTGTTCCTTATCGTAGGAATTATTTTCCTTCATGGCTTCTTCCTGGGTCTTCATATCTTGCTTCCAGGCCTTGTTGGTAGCGTTAGCTTCTTTCTTAGCTACGTATTTTTCGTGCTTAGCTTCGCTCTTAGCCACATATTTATCGTGCTTAGCGTCTTTTCTGATTTCCTTCATGTCGTGCTTGGCATCTTTGTTGATGTTGGTGTAGCCATGATGCTGATCAAATTTAGCGTTAGCTTTTTGCGCTTCGGTCTGGTTCTTCACATCCTGTTGCCAGGAAATATCGGAGCCTACCGGTTTAACTTGTTCTTCAGCGGCAAAAGCGGAACCTGCCAGTACTGCGGCTAAAACGCCGGCGATTGCTAAGGATTTCTTAAAACTGTTCTTCATAAATATCCACTAATATCCACTCCTTCAATTTTATTCCTGAAGTTTGCTTCAGTAACTTTAATTATATCACTTCTAAGGTTTACTTGCACAAGTGAGCAGTATGTTCACGCTTCCTACGGCTTGTGGAAGGTGGCTGTTTCCTTTGCATGTTCTTATGATAGGCAATAATTATGACAGAAATATGTTTTTTTAATGGAGTTTTTGTAGAATTTTTTGCCGGGCATACTTAACTAAACGCCGCGGTTGTTATATAATAGTACTACAAGTATGTTACTGTGGTTTACTGTAGGCTGTTGGGGAAGAGATGGAGGATACCATGAACGGAAAGCTGCTCATCGTGGATGACAACAATCAGATTACGGACGTGCTGGCCAGCTATGCGGCCAAGGAAGGCTGGGAGACGCTGGTGGCCCGTGACGGTGAGGAAGCGCTGCGCCTTTTTACGGCTCATGACGCCGAGATTGCCATGATCCTGCTGGACGTGATGATGCCCAAGAAGGATGGCTTTGAGGTGTGCCGGGAAATTCGCAAGACCTCCATGGTGCCTATTATGATGATTACCGCCCGGGGCGAAGATTTTGAACGCATCATGGGTCTGGATATCGGCGCCGACGATTACATCATCAAGCCGTTTAACGCTGGCGAGGTTATGGCCCGGGTGCGGGCGATCCTGCGGCGCATCCATCCCCAGGGGGAGAACGCGGCCAAGGTTTTGACCGTGGCCAACCTGGTGATCGATATCGCCAACTACCTGGTGACCATTGACGGTAAGGAAGTGCCGCTGACCAAACGGGAAAAAGAAATTTTGTATACCCTGGCTGCTAATAATAAGAAGGTTTTCAGCCGGGATAATTTGCTGGATAGTATCTGGGGCTACGATTATTACGGCGACAGCCGCACGGTGGACAGCCATATTAAGCGGCTGCGGGCCAAGCTGGACGTGTTTAAGCATCCGGCCTGGGACGTGAAAACCATCTGGGGCGTAGGCTATCGTTTTGAAGTCAAAGAAACGGGGAAATAGGATGTTCCGGAATAAGATTGCCTGGAAACTGGCGGGGTATTTTGCCGCGGCGATTCTGGTGTTCGCCGTGGTGATGAGTATTGTCTTCGGGCATTTCTTTGGCGAGAACACCGTGGAAGTTACCAAGAAGGAATTGAGCGCCCGGGCCGCCAAGGTGGCCGCCATCATGGGCGATAACTACGACCGCATGCGGGAAAACGGCGTGCGCTACCAGCATCCGGGCAGCCGGAGGCTCATCGGCTACGTGAATGCCATCACCATGTACGATGTATGGGTGGTGACGCCGGACCAGCAGGTGGAGATCCGCAACCGGGTGCCCAACCTGCCGCCTCCGCCGCCCCGGTCCTTCTTTAATAAGCAGCAGGAGCAGAAACAGCTGGCTCCCGGTTTTACCAAAGAGGAACACAAGGGACCCGTGGGCCGGGATGTACCGCCGGTGGTAGTTGGTATGACCACGGTGGGCGAGCTGCCCCAGCCGGAACGGGATTTGATCCGGTATGCTTTTAAGGGCAAGCAGAACGTGGTGGAAAGTTTTGACAAGCACGAGCAGGAAGTGATGGTCACCGCGGCGGCGCCGGTGTATAGCACGGGCGGCGGCGTGGTGGAAGTATTATTGCTGCGGACGCCCTTGACGGGACTGAAGGAAAGCTGGCAAAACGGCCTGAGCATCTTTGGCTGGTCCATGCTGACCGCCCTCTTCCTGGCTTTAGTGGTAGGCGCGGTTTTAAGTCTGCGTTTTACCAAACCTTTAAATAAGATGAAAGATACGGCGTCGCGGCTGGCAGCCCAGGATTATACGGCCCGCAGCTACGTGCAGCAGAACGATGAGATCGGCGAGCTGGCCACCACCATGGACGGTCTGGCCGGCAGATTACAGAAAGCGGATACGGAATCCAAGGAGACGGACCGGCTGCGCCGGGAATTTATCGCCAACGTTTCTCACGAGCTGAGGACGCCGGTGACGGTGCTCCGAGGCAGCCTGGAAGCTTTGCGGGATAAGGTCGTCAGCACGCCTCAGGACGTGGAGCGCTACTACGACACCATGTATAAGGAAACTTTGTTCCTGCAGCGGCTGATCACGGACCTCTTGGAACTGTCCCGCCTGCAGAACGCGGCTTTCGCCATCGAAAAAGAACCCCTGAATTTGTGCGAGGTCATCCAGGATGCGGTCCGCAGCGGCCGGCATCTGGGACATGCCAAGAATATCAGCGTCACCTATAGCGGCGATGTGAATATGTACAAGTTGACCGGCGATTACGGCCGGCTGAACCAGATGCTGCTGGTCTTTCTGGATAACGCGGTGAAATTTTCGCCGGAGGGCAGCAGCGTGGAACTCAAGCTGGCGGGCAAATTATTAACCATCAGCGACCACGGCTGCGGCATTCCTTCCAAGGATCTGCCCTATGTCTTTGACCGCTTCTACAAGACCAGGGTGGAAAAAAATAAATCCGGCAGCGGTTTAGGCATGGCCATTGCCCGGGAAATTGCCGAGCGGCACGGGATTATTCCCACGGTGGTCAGCGAAGTGGATCAAGGTACGACGATCGAGCTGCATTTACCGGCGCCGGAAGCAGGTCCGGACCCGGAAACGGCGGCGGCAGTTTAGCTGCGGCCGGGCAGTACGGCTAAAAAGCAAGGAACCAGCCCCCAAGAGGACCGGTGGTAAGGATAAAATAAATTCTGGCGGAGGCTTGGCATGGAGTACGGCTGTAAAGGCAAGCATGTGTGTATCACGGGTGGTACCAGCGGTATCGGTTTGGCGGTGGCCCGGACTTTCATCCGGGACGGCGCCCGGGTCCTGGTGGTAGGGCGGAACGCGCTGAAGGGCGCGGAAGTGGTGCGGGAACTGGCCGCTCTGGCTAGGCAGGCTGCCGCGCCCGCAGCCGGATTTTTCCCGTTAGATGTGAGCAGCCGGGCCTGCTGCCAGGAATTAGCCACGGCGGTGCAGGAATTTTTTGGCAGCGGCGGTCTGGATATTCTCGTGACCAGCGCCGGCGTGTACCAGGAACAGCCTTTGGCTCAGATTGATTTAACTGATTATGCGGACCTGATGAATACTAATGTGGCCGGTACTTTGTGGGTCATTCAGGCGGTGGCGCCTTTCTTAAATGAAGGCAGCAGCATTGTCACCGTCGGCAGCGACGCCGGCGTGAGCGGCAATTACGGCTGCCCCCTGTACTGCGCCTCTAAAGGCGCAGTGGTGGCCATGTCGAAAGCTTTGGCGCTGGACCTGGCACCCCGCACCCGTGTGAACTGCGTCTGCCCCGGCGACGTGGCCACCCCCCTGGTCAAGCGGCAGCTTGCCCAGGCAGGGGGCAGCTATACGGAAGCCGACATGGCGGCCGCGTACCCCTTAGGGCGCATCGGCAAGCCGGAGGAGATTGCCCACATGATTTGCGCCGTGGCGTCCCCGGCCAATAATTTTATGACCGGCGCCGTGATCATGGCGGACGGCGGCTTAACAGCGAAATAAAAGGAGGAGCACCATGGATAAGCACCAACCGATTGGCGTGATTGATTCAGGCGTAGGCGGACTGACAGTCTTAAAGCGCCTGCAAAAAACTTTGCCCCACGAAGATTTTTTATATCTGGGCGACACGGCCCGGACGCCGTACGGCACCAGGACCCGGGAAGAGATTGCGGCCATGGTGGCCCAGATCACGGACTGGCTGGAGCGGCACCAGGTTAAACAAGTAGTGGTAGCCTGCAACACCATCACCGTTTTGGGCGAAGCAACGATCCGGGGCAAGCATCCCTTCCATGTGATCGGCATGAGCAAGGGCGCTAATTTAGTTTTGCCCGCGTCCAAGAAGAAAAAGATCGGCGTCTTCGCCACGGATTTTACCGTCAGCACCGGCGCCCATAAAAAAGCGATCCAGGCGGTGGACCCGACGGCTCAGGTTTTTGCCCAGGGCTGCCGCAAATTTGTGCCCCTTATTGAAGGAGAAAAATTCGGCACCCCGGAACTAAAAGCCGCGGTTAAGGAATACGCCGACATCCTGAAAAAGGACGGCGTGGATACGGTGCTCTTATCCTGTACCCATTATCCTTTCGTCCAGGACGAGGTGGAAAAAGCTTTCGGCCCCGGCGTGAAAGTTTTGGACCCGGCGGAAGAAACCGCCAACAACGCCCGTACGGATCTGGAGGCCAGCGGTCTCACCAACGACCTGACCCATGCGGGACATTGTACGGTCTGCTTTACGGCGGATTTAGCCCGGGCCAAGCGTTTAGCGGCCCGCATGCTGGATTTAAGCCGCTGCAGCTTTGAGCAGGTGGATTTGCTCAAATAAAAATACACCAAAAGGACTACAACTTTTAGTGGGTTTTCTTGAAAGCACTTTCAAAATTAGCAGGAGAAGTTCCTGCTAATGTCGAAAATAGACTGTTGAAGAGGGGCAAAGTGTTCCTTTTTTTCTGGTATTTCTTTTAATAATTACATAAAGATTCTTTAAAGGTAAAGGTGGTGAGTTACTTGTCCATGCTAGATGATATCAAGGCGGCTGAAGAAGCTGCTGCGGCTGACAAACGTGAAGCTGCCGTATCGGCGCGGAACCTGATCAGGAACGGCGAAGATACTGCCAACGCCAAGGCCCGGAGTGTCATCATGGCTGCCCGCGAGGCGGCCAAGGCTACCATCGCGGCCGCTAACACCGAGGCCCAGGGAAAGGCGAAAAACCTGATCCATGAAAGGGCGGAAGCAGACCGGTTCGCAGCGGAAGCAGCACGCAAGAGGCTGCCGGAAGCAGCAGCTTATATCGTAGAAAAGGTTGTGATTTAGAGATGCTGGTGCCAATGAAAAAGGTAAACCTGTTTGCCATGATTGAAGACCGTGACCATGTGCTGCGCGCCCTGCAAAAAGCAGGCGACGTGATGTTCGTGCCCACGGCGGACGACAAGGTTCTGCCTCATGCCTCCGAGGTGGCGGACGAAGTGGCGAAAGCTTCCGACGCTATCAAGTTCCTGGAGCAGCATGCGACCGGCAAAGCTTCCCTGCTGGCACCTAAACTGCAGGTGCCCTACGAGAAATTCAAACAGCCCACGGACAGGTCCAAAGACCTGACCGACCAGGTGCAGGCTCTGTCGGAGAAGATTGCTTCTCTCCGCAACGAGGCCGAGACCATGCGGGTCCAGGTAGAAAAACTGGAACCCTGGCTGTCCCTGGATGTTCCCATGGAGGAGCTGAAACCGACCGTGAACACGGAAACCTTCGCCGGTTATATCGCCGATGGTTCCCTGGACAAGCTGAAAAAGGATCTGGAACCGCTCACCTGTGAGCTGACGCCCATGGGCAACACGGCGGAAGGTCAGGCTGTGGTCGTCGTGGCCTACAAGGATGATGCCGAGCAGGTCAAACATTTTCTCAAAGCCTGCGATTATGTGGATTTCGTCTTCCCCAAACGTACCGGTACGGCGAAGGAAGTCGCTGCGGATTTAACCTCAGCGGCGCAAGAAAAAGACCGTCTGGCAGCGGAGCTGGAAGCAGAATCCGTGAAGATCGCGTCGAAAAAAGATTCCCTGTGCGTTTATTATGATCAGCTGAAAGCTGAAGGCCAGCGGATGACCTCCAGCGGACAGGAAACGGAAAAAACCTTCCATATGCAGGGCTGGTGCCGGGCGGACCGGACTGACGCTGTCAAGGAAGAGATTGCTCATGTGACAGATGTATACGATTTAACGTTTGCAGATCCGGGACCGGAGGACATTCCGCCGACGGTGGTGGAAAACAGTAAGATCGTTACCCCGTATCAGGCGGTCACCGATATGTACTCCATCGTACATTCGGGCGCGTTTGATCCTAACCCGATCCTGGCTCCTTTCTTTTGCTGTTTCTTCGGCATCATGCTTTCCGATGCCGGTTACGGCGTGGTCATTGCCATTTTCTTCCTGGCGGCCCTCAAGATCTTTAAGCTGCAGGGCTTTGCCAAGAAATTATTCCTGGTTATCGGTATGGGCGGCTTGTCCACCGTGTTCTGGGGCGCCATGTTCGGCGGCTGGTTTGGTTTAACCTGGCATCCGTTCATGTTCGAGCCCATGAAGGAACCGCTCAAGATGTTGATCTTGTGTTACGCCCTGGGCGCCTTCCATCTGGTTTCCGGTATGTGCATCAAGATTTACGTGGAAGCTAAGCGCGGCAACGCCGTGGGTGCGTTCCTGGATACAGGTTCCTGGCTGATCCTGTTTGCCGGGCTCTTCATCTGGGGAATGTGGTCACCTATCGGCAAGTACATTGCCATCTTAGGCGCGGCCATCATCATCCTCTTTGGCGACCGGGAAAACAAGAACATCATCGGCCGAGTCTTTGGCGGCCTGTACAAGCTGTACGGCATCTCGGGTTATTTGAGCGATCTGCTCAGCTATTCCCGTCTGTTCGCCCTGGGCCTGGCGACCGGCGTTATCGCCATGGTCATCAACACCGTGGCCGAGCTGCTCTGGAAGGCCGGACCCATCGGGATCATCGTGGCTATCCTGCTTCTCATCGGCGGCCACACTTTCAATATCATCATCAATATCCTGGGTGCCTATGTGCACAGCAGCCGTCTCCAGTACATCGAGTTCTTCGGTAAATTCTTCGAAGGCAGCGGCCGGGCGTTTAAGCCTCTGGCCCTGGAGACCAAGTATACGGATGTGACCAAATAATTTTAGGAAATAGATTTAGCACCAAAAATAATTAAGGAGGAATTTGATCATGTTAACTTTAGGAACAGCATTAGCATTTGGCGGAGCAGCCATTGCAGCAGGGTTTGCGGGCGTAGGTTCCGCACTGGGTGTAGCCGTTGCCGGTGAAGCGGCCGCGGGCGTCATGAGCGAAGACCCTGATAAGTTCGGTAACGTGCTGGTACTCCAGGCTATTCCTGGTACCCAGGGCATTTACGGTTTACTGATTGCCTTCATTATCCTGTTAAACATCGGCGCCGTTGGCGGCGATTTAAAAGAACTGACTACCTTCCAGGGAATCGCGATGCTCTTGGCAGGTTTCCCGATTGGCCTGGTAGGTTGTGTTTCCGGTTATACCCAGGGCGTGGTCGCAGCGTGCGGCATCAGCCTGACGGGCAAGCGTCCTGAAGAAACTGGTAAAGGCATTACCTTCGCGGCCATGGTCGAAACCTACGCCGTACTGGCTCTGCTGATCTCCTTCCTGATGGTAAACGGTATTAAGTTATAAGACCGGCGACTAGTGAGAGGAGGTAAGTTGAGTGGTAATGAATAAGATTACTGCCAAGATACACGACGAAACTGCCGCCGAAGTCAAGGCCATCCTGGCCGAGGCTCAGAAAAAAGCTGACGCCAGCGCTGCCAAGATTGAAGCCGCAGCCCAGGCTAAGGTGCAGGAGATTCAGGTGCAGGCCAAGGCGGATGCCGAGGAGGCCGGGCGCCGTCAGGTGCTGATTGCGGAACTGGAAAGCCGCAAGAATGCCTTGAATCTGAAGCGCCAGGTGCTGGAAGAAGCGTTTACGGCTGCGGAAGCCAAACTGCAGCAGCTGCCCCAGGCAGACTGGGAAAAGCTGATCACCAAACTGGTGGTGCAGGGCGCCGAGACCGGCAGTGAAAAGTTATGTGTACCGGCAGCTGATAAAGCAAAATACGAGGGCGGTTTTTTAACCAGGCTGAACGCGGCGTTAACGGCTGCGGGCAAGCAGGGTAAGCTGTCCTTGAGCGAACACACCGGCAAGTTTTCCGGCGGCGTGGTGCTGGAAGGAACGACCAGCGACTACGACGCGTCTTTCCCTACGCTTTTAAAACTGGTAAAAACCCAGTATGAACATGATGTAGCAGCTATACTCTTTAAATCGGAGGTGAAGTAGTATGCCTCAGGCAAGTTATGCGTATGCCATGGGCCGTGTCAGCGTCATGACCATCAAGATGCTGGACGCGGTTAAACTCAGGCGTATCGCTGAGGCTGCCACCGAAAGAGAAGCTCTGGTCATGCTCCTGGAGACGGGTTACGGCGGCAATTTAAGCGGCAGTAACACCTTCAACAAGGAAATCGACTACATCATCAGAGACCAGCTGACGCAGAGCCGTGCGGATGTCTGGGAAATTACCCCGGACCCCGAGCGGACCAAGCTGTTCCTTTTGGAAGTTGATACCCACAACATCAAGGCTTTCTTAAAAGCCAGGCTGCTGGGCATCGAAGTTCCGGATATCTTAAGGTACGGCGGCGTCTTTAACCTGGACATGCTCAAGGAATGTGTGAAGACCAAGAATTACGAGCAGCTCCCCGATATTTACAAGAAGGCTATGAACGAGATTGAACAGGACCTGCTCCGGGAAGTGGACCCCTTAAGCTTCAGCGCTAAGATCGACAGCGCCATGTTCCGTTACATCAAGGCGGAACTGGACCGGCTCCACGACCATTCCTTTGTGCGTGATTACTTCTCGCTGATGGCGGATTTTCAGAACGCCCGCAGCCTTATCCGGGCCCGGTTCTTACACTGGGACGTGGATAAGATCAGACCGCAGCTGTTAGAGTGCGGCGAAATTGATCACAGATATTTCCTGGAAGCGATAGATACGCCTATGGAACAGCTCAGCGGTAAGCTGAACCGCGGTTCCAACGGACGGCTCATCGCCGAGACCCTTGATGATTACAACTCCAAGAGCCAGCTGCCCGTCTTCAAGCAGAAGATGGAGACGGCCCTGATGGAGATTGTCAAGAAAGCCAGCTATAATCCTTTCGGCCTGGGTCCCATCATCGGCTATCTGCTGGGACGGAACGCCGAAGCCAAAGCTTTACGGGTTATCTTTAATGCGAAACGGTCCGGGGTAGAAGTAAATCTGCCCGAACTGTATCAGTAAGGGGAGGGCGCGTATGGAACAGAAAAGAAAAATCGCTGTTATCGGCGACCCTACCTCCGTGATGATCTTTAAGGCTATCGGCCTGGACGTTTTTTACGAGGTCAAGGGAGAATTCATCGAGAAACGGATCCATGAACTGGCTGAGAAAGGTTACGCCGTGATCTACATCACGGAAGCAGCCGCCCAGCTGGCCCAGGAAGCAATTAATTATTATGCTACCGCTACATTCCCTGCCATCATCCCCATCCCTTCCAATAAAGGAACCCTGGGACTGGGCATGAAGAAAGTCAAAGCGAACGTTGAAAAAGCGGTTGGCGCAGACATTTTATTCAAGGAAGGGTAGGTAAAGGGCACATGAGTGGAAAAATAGTTAAAGTATCCGGCCCGTTGATTGTCGCCGAAGGTATGGCCGACGTGCAGATGCACGACATGGTCCGCGTCTCGGACAAGAATCTGACCGGCGAAGTCATCGAGCTTAGAGGCGACAAGGCCTCCATTCAGGTTTACGAAGAGACGGCAGGCCTCGGGCCCGGCGAACCCGTAGTTTCTACGGGCAGCCCCATGAGCGTGGAACTGGCCCCCGGTTTGATTGAAAGTATCTTCGACGGCATTCAGCGTCCGCTGGATGTCATTCGTGAAAAAGCCGGCGACCGCATTACCCGCGGCCTGCAGGTAGATAAACTGAACCGCAGCAAGAAATGGAACATGACCCAGGTAGCCCATATCGGCGACCACCTCATCGGCGGCGACATTGTCGGCACCGTGCAGGAAACTCCGGCCGTGCTGCATAAGATCATGGTACCTCCCGGCAAGGAAGGCACTTTGGAATGGGTAACCGACAAGGATGTCACCATCACGGAACCCTGCTACAAGCTGAAGGAGCAAGACGGCAAAGTCGTGGAATACCCGATGCTGCAGCTGTGGCCTGTACGTGTGGCCCGTCCTTATGTGGAAAAATTACCGCCTGATGAACCCATGGTTACGGGCCAGCGCGTCATCGACGCCCTGTTCCCCATCGCCAAAGGCGGCGTGGCTGCCGTGCCCGGTCCTTTCGGCAGCGGCAAGACCGTCATTCAGCATCAGCTGGCCAAGTGGGCCGATGCGGACATCATCGTCTACGTAGGCTGCGGCGAACGCGGCAACGAGATGACGGATGTACTGATGGAATTCCCGCAGTTAAAAGATCCGCGTACCGGACTGCCTTTGATGAAACGTACGGTGCTGATCGCCAACACTTCCGACATGCCTGTGGCTGCCCGTGAAGCCAGCATCTACACCGGTATCACCATCGCGGAATATTTCCGCGATATGGGTTATAAAGTAGCCATCATGGCCGACTCTACTTCCCGCTGGGCCGAAGCCCTGCGTGAAATGAGCTCCCGTCTGGAAGAGATGCCCGGCGAAGAAGGTTACCCGGCTTATCTGGCCAGCCGTATCGCCGAGTTCTACGAACGCGCCGGTATCGTTAAATGTATCGGCTCCGACAAGGACCGCGAAGGTGCCGTCAGCGCCATTGGCGCCGTATCACCTCCCGGCGGCGATATTTCCGAGCCTGTATCCCAGGCCACGCTGCGGATTGTAAAAGTGTTCTGGTGCCTGAGCGCGCAACTGGCTTACGCCCGTCACTTCCCCGCCATCGACTGGCTGCAGAGTTATTCCCTGTACAGCGACCGCTTGAAGAAATACTTCAACAGCGCCGTGGCTCCTGACTGGGCTGCCCTGGTGGAAAAGACCATGAACATCCTGCAGCAGGAAGCAGAATTAAACGAAATTGTACAGTTGGTCGGCGTGGATGCCCTGGCGTTTAAAGATCGTATCACGATGGAAACCGCCCGTTCTATCCGCGAAGACTTCCTGCATCAGAACTCCTTTGATGATATCGATACCTACACCTCCCTGGAAAAACAGTATGCGATGCTGAAGCTGATCATCACCTGGAACAACAAAGCCCAGGACGCACTGCTGCAGCACATCCATCTGGACAAACTCATCGGCATGAAAGTGCGCGAGCAGATTGGCCGTATGCGTTATATTCCGGAAAAGGAGAGGGTGGAGAAATTTGCCGCCATCACCAAGGAAATGGACAGCGAGTTTGCTGCCCTGACTGAAGGGGGTGCCGAATAATGCTTAAGGATTATAAGACCATACGCGAAGTCGTTGGTCCTTTGATGCTGGTTGACCAGGTAGAAGGCGTGAAGTACGACGAACTGGTAGAGATCAGGCAGGCCAACGGCGAGCTCCGCAGCGGCAAGGTTTTGACCGTGGACGGGGACAAGGCGCTGGTACAGCTTTTCGAAAGCTCCAACGGTTTAAAGATCAGTGATGCCAAGGCCCGTTTCCTGGGTCACGGCATTCAGTTAGGTGTTTCGCCCAACATGATGGGCCGTGTGTTCGACGGTATGGGTCGTCCTAAAGACGGCGGCCCGGAGATTATCGCCGACAAGTACGAGGATATTAACGGTACGCCGATGAATCCGGCGGCCCGTGACTATCCTGCCGAATTCATTCAAACCGGTATCAGCGCCATCGACGGCCTGAATACCCTGGTGCGTGGCCAGAAGCTGCCGGTGTTCTCCGGTTCCGGTCTGCCCCATGCCCAGTTAGCAGCCCAGATTGCCCGTCAGGCTAAGGTACGCGGCACCGGCGAAGGTTTCGCCGTTGTCTTTGCCGCCGTAGGTATTACCTTCGAGGAAGCCGACTTCTTCATGAACGACTTCCGCCGTACCGGCGCCCTGGAGCGTGCGGTCATGTTCATCAACCTGGCCAACGACCCGGCCGTAGAACGTATTTCTACCCCGCGTATGGCCATCACCGCCGCCGAATATCTGGCGTACGAGCTGAACATGCACGTACTGGTTATCATCACCGATATCACCAACTACGCCGACGCCCTGCGGGAAATTTCCGCAGCCCGTAAGGAAGTGCCCGGTCGTCGTGGCTACCCCGGCTATCTGTACACGGACTTAGCGACCATGTACGAACGCGCCGGCCGTATCAAAGGCAAGAAAGGTTCCATCACCATGGTGCCGATCCTGTCCATGCCTGAAGACGACAAGACCCACCCGATTCCTGACCTGACCGGGTATATCACCGAAGGCCAGATCATCCTGAGTCGTGAACTGTACCGTAAAGGTTTGACCCCGCCTATCGACGTGCTGCCCAGCCTGTCCCGTTTGAAGGATAAAGGCATTGGCGCCGGCAAGACCCGTGAGGACCATGCCGATACCATGAACCAGCTGTTCGCGGCTTATGCCCGCGGCAAGCAGGCCAAAGAGTTGGCCACCATTCTGGGTGATGCGGCTTTGACCGATGTAGATAAGTTGTACGCCAAGTTTGCGGACGCCTTTGAAAACG
>JAKVKY010000043.1 GCA_022484685.1 Acidaminococcaceae bacterium
GCAAAGCTGTCGGCGATAATACACTGCACGCCTTTCACCTTCAGCACCATAGGCGCATGTTCCCGGGAACTGCCGCAGCCAAAATTCTTGCCGGCCACCATGATGTCGCCGGGCTGCACCTGAGGCGCAAAAGTAGTATCGATATCTTCCATGGCGTGGTTCGCCAGTTCTTTAAAATCAGCGATATTTAAATAGCGGGCCGGAATGATGACATCCGTATCCACATGGTCGCCGTAACGCCAAACTTTACTCATGACAAAACCTCCTCTGCGCTCGCGATGTAACCTTTGACAGCGCTGGCGGCCGCCGTATAGGGGCTGGCCAGATAAACTTCGCTGTCCACGTGGCCCATGCGGCCGCGGAAATTACGGTTGGTCGTGCTGACGGCCCGTTCACCTGCCGCCAGGATGCCCATGTAGCCGCCCAGGCAGGGGCCGCAGGTAGGCGTGCTCACTGCCGCGCCGGCCTTGATGAAAATATCGATATAGCCTTTCTGCATCGCGGCCGTGTAAATTTCCTGGGTGGCCGGGATGATGATGCAGCGCACATGCTCATTAACCTTGTGGTCCTTTAAAACTTCGGCGGCGCAGGCTAAATCTTCCAGCCGGCCGTTGGTGCAGGAGCCGATCACCGCCTGGTCAATCTTAATATTATGGCTCTCTTTGACAGGATGGGTATTCTCCGGCAGATGAGGATAAGCCACCACCGGTTCCAGCTTGCTCAAATCAATCTCAATTTCCCGCGCGTAGTGGGCGTCCGCATCGGCGGTAACCGCCGTCCACTTTCTGGTGACGCGGCCCTTAAGATAGGCTTCCGTCTGTTCGTCCACCGGGAAAATACCGTTCTTGGCGCCGGCTTCGATAGCCATGTTGCAAATCGTGAACCGGTCCGCCATGGAAAGGGAAGCGATACCCGGGCCGGCAAATTCCAGGGACTGGTAGCGGGCGCCGTCCACGCCGATCATGCCAATCAAGGTTAAGATTAAATCTTTACCCTTCACATATTTGCTTAACTTGCCCGTCAGGGTAATCTTGATGGCGGCGGGTACTTTGAACCAGGCGCTGCCGCTGGCAAAAGCGCAGCCGATATCCGTCTGGCCCATGCCGGTTGAGAGCGCGTTCACCGCGCCGTAGGTACAGGTATGCGAATCGGCGCCGATGACGATCTCGCCCGGCGCTACCAGACCCTTATCCGGCAGCAGGGCGTGTTCGATGCCCATCCGTCCTACCTCAAAATAATGAGTAATCTGGTGCTTGCGGGCAAAGTCGCGCATCTGTTTGCACAGGGTGGCGCTCTTAATATCTTTGCAGGGAGAAAAATGGTCCGGCACCAGGGCAATCTTGTCTTTATCGAAAACCGGTCTGCCAATCTTCTCAAACTCGTTGATGGCCGGAGGCCCCGTAATATCGTTTGCTAAAACCAGGTCCACCTGGGAAACCAAAAGATCCCCGGCCTGTACCTGGTGGCGTCCTACATGCTGCGCCAGGATTTTTTCTGTCATTGTCATGCCCATAGCTAAAGCCTCCTAAAAATTTTTTGCAACCGGGCGCCCTACCCAGAACTGCCCGGCAGCCTTTCCCTAAAAAAAATAAAGCCCCTGTCTGCGTGTTGCAGATAGGGGCGTGTTACCGCTGTACCACCCTACTTGGGTCTCTTTTTACCCGGAGGAACTCCGGCGCGTAACGTGCGTGAACGTTGCCGGCTCAAAGTTCACCGGCACGGCTCCCGGGCGAGCTAGATTCCTGGACGCGCAGGGCTTGCACCAACCGCCCCTTCTCTTCTGCCGTCCGCAGAACTTGTTCCCGTTCTCAGCCTTTAGACTTCCTTCAGAAATTATTTTTCTCAAGGAATGTTTAACTATGCTTTACATTATCGTCATTTTTTGTGGTAAAGTCAAGGAAAAGGTGTAACATTTTTTGCCCTCGCCTTTTTTGCGCCGGAAGTGTAACGAGTATTACAACTACCGGGAACCGTCAGGAAAAAATTAGCCGCTGGCAGCAGTATGTATTTCTCACAAATTTCACAGTAAGAAAATAGGATTTGTGTGGTAAAATAGAAACAGAACGAAAAAAATTGTTCTCGTTAGCTGCAAAATAAATTTGATGAAGGAAGTGCTCAAGATGAAAAAGATTTTAGCCATCGTAGGTTCGGTAAGGAAAGATAGTTTTAACAAACAGCTGGCCCTGGCCGCGCAAAAAATTTTAGCCGACAAGGCCGAACTGGAAATCTTAGATTACACCGACGTGCCGTTTTTCAATCAGGATCTGGAACATCCGGCTCCGGCTGCCGTCACCCGTGTCCGCAAGTTAGTTAAGGAAGCCGACGGTCTCTGGATCTTTACTCCGGAGTATAATCATTATTTCTCCGGTGTGCTGAAAAATTTAATTGACTGGCTCAGCCGTCCTGTCAGCGCCACGGAACCTCAGGTCCTGGCCGGCAAAAAGATTGCTTTAAGCGGTATCACGCCCGGCATCAGCGGCACCGGTATCGCCCAGGATCATCTGGTGGCTGCCCTGAGCTTTTTGAACGCGGATATTATGAACGTGCCCCGCTTAACTATTCCGAATGCGATGCAGCAGGTTCAGGACGGCAAACTGGTTTTGACCACCAGCGCCCCCTATCTGGAAAAACAGGCGGAAGCGTTTGTGAAGTATTTAGGATAAAAACCAATTATATTTACGGAGAGGTGCCTCTGTAATTTTTCCTGGTTCAATCACTAATCTCGCTAAGCCGCTCCCTGTCTTACGTACAGCAATTAGAGGCCTCTAAGCCAGTCCCCATGCGGCTCTCAAAATACCCCGCAATCGCTTCTAAATGCGTTTAGAGCGATGAAACGCGTCCAAAGGTAGAAACACTCAAGTGACTTAAAAAAATAATATTTACTTTTCTACAATATATAGTGGTGTTATAGTATTTATGCCACTATATATTGTTTTTTAAGGCCAAAAAACAGCAAATTTTAGCACTCTGTGCACCGGAGTGCTAAAATTTGTATTAAGTACTAACCCGGGAACTTCTTCCGAAACTTTCCGGCAACCTAAACTGTATCTTTAATTGGTAATCGTACCTAACCCGGCCTGGGGCAGTTTAGTTACCTGCAGCGCCTCAATATAATAAAAAGGCTGCAAAGGTTTACCGGCTTTATTCAAATAACGGCCGGCCCGCAAGATACCCACCACCCTGATCCAGGTCTTGCCGGTTTCCCAGTGTGACATATCCTGATCGCCTTTAAACTCAAAATCTACGTAACCACCTACACAATAAGGACAGGTCGGTCCCTTACGGCCCACAAAAGTATATTTATTGTTAAAATGCAAATAATAACCTTCTATGGCCACTGTCTTGCCGGCATAGTCCTCAAAATTTTTGAACCAGTCATTAATCTGAGTCATGTACAGTTTATCCCCTACCTTAATATCTATTTTTTGCAAATCATACTTGGCCCGGTCCGCCTGCAAATCATACACATAATCATCCGTGGTTTCTCCCTGGGCCAGGGCCTGATTGTCCTGTGCCGATACAGCGCCCGTAGTTTTATTGGCGGCAGCCGTATTCCCGCTCTGAGTTTGCGGTGCCTGAGTCTGGGGATGATTGGCATCTGTTCCGCTTCCGCAGCCGCCCAATAAAAATGCCGTTACGCACAATAATACTAAAAACTTTTTCACGCCTCACGCCTTCTTTCCCTAAATTTTTCCAGGAAACAAAATACCGCCAGGACCGCAACATCCGTGACCACGATACAGGCTCCCGTGGGTACGGATCCCACATACGAAAAGACCAGTCCCGCCCAAAAACAAAGAACGGCCAGCAGTCCCGCTAAAAATGCCGTACCTTTAAACGTCCGGCAGACACGCATGGCCGTCAGGGACGGAAAAACAATCAGGCTGGAAATTAAAAGTGTGCCCATCATACGCATCCCCAGGACGACCGTGCAGGCAGTCAGGATGGCCAGAATCATATCGTACAAATTGGCCCGGACCCCGGTTGCGGCAGCAAAAGTGGCATCAAAAGTTATGGCAAAGATCTTGTGGTAAAAAAAACTGTAGAGAAAAAGAACCAGGAGGCAGAGCACCACGGATAGGTATACATCGCTTTTGCTCATGGAAAGGATGCTGCCGAACATATAATTGCAAACGTCGGTATTCATGCCCGTGGTCAAAGAAACCGTCATCACACCCACGGCCAGGGCGGTACTGCACAAAAGAGCAGTGGCCGCATCGCCCTGAATCCGGCTGATTTCCTTAATCCGCAGTAAAAAGAAAGCTGCGATAATACAAACGGGAATGGCGATACTCAAGGGCGCAGCTTTAAATGCGTAAGCAATGGCTAAAGCGGCAAAACCCACATGGGCCAGGCCATCCCCGATCATAGAGTATCTTTTTAAAACCAGGCTGGTACCTAAAAGCGCCGCGCACAAAGAAACCAGGGTTCCCACTATGAGCGCGCGAACCAGGAAAGGATAACCCAGCATAGCCGTCACTGTGCCTAACATGCGCCCACGCTTTCTACAAAATATTGACCCAGCCTGGTTTGCAGATACGCTTCCGTAGAACCAAAAAAGAGCTGGCCTTGTCCCAGATGTAAAATTTTGTTAGCCTCCCGCACCGCCTGACGCACATCGTGGCTCACGGCCACGATAGTTAAATTTTCCTGCTCATGCAGACGCCGTAAAAGCTTATAGAACTGCGCCGTCATCAGCGGATCCAGTCCGGTGACCGGTTCATCCAGAAGCAGAAGTTTCCCGGTGGCGCATAAGGCCCTGGCCAGCAAGACTCTTTGCTGCTGCCCGCCGGACAAATTTCTAAAACACCGGTCCTTTAGTGGCAGGATGTCCAGCAGCGCCATTTTCTCCCGGACCCTTTGGTCCTCGGCCCTGCCGTAAAAAGGATGCCAGCCCAGCTTGTTTAAACAACCGGAACGGACCACCTCGTAAACACTGGCCGGAAAATCCTGCTGCGCCCGGGTTTTCTGCGGCAGATAGCCGATGTTACCGTCCTGCAAACCTGGTCCCCGGTTAAGTGTGCCCGCTGCCGGCGGCAGCAAACGGAGCAAACCTTTTAAAAGCGTACTTTTTCCCGCACCGTTTTCCCCCACCACACACAGATAATCTCCCTCTGCCACGGTAAAATTTAAAGCTTTGAGAACCGTCTTGCCCTCATAGGCGAAAGCCAGGTCCCGGCACTGTAACAAAACCATCTAGTTTAAAGCCTCCTTTAGCACCGCCACATTGTGCTGCATCAGGCTTTCGTAAGTAGCCCCAGCCTTAAAATCGGCGGCGCTCACATTATGAACCGCATTTAGAAGCAAATTTTTGGCTCCCGTACTTTCTGCAATAGCCTGCGCCATCTTTTCATTGCTGAGCTCAATATGAAATACTACCGGCAGTTTATCGTGTTTAGCCTTGTCTACTAAAAAAGCAATCGTGCCTGCATTAACTTCCGTATCTGTAGAACAGCCCGGATAAGCCGCATAATACTTTAACCCATATTCCTTGCAAAAATAGCGAAAGGGAAACCGGTCTCCCACCAGAATTTCTTTCCGGTGCCCCCTGGCCACAACTTCCTTAAATTGTTGATCCAGTCCTTGTAACTTTTGAATATAGTTTTGCGCTCTCCGGTCATACTCCTCCTTATGGGCGCTGTCCAGACCGTCCAGTTCTTTGGTGATCCTTGCCACGATCTTTATGGCATTTACCGGACTGGTCCACACATGTTCATCCATTTCCGGATCCGTTTCTTTTCCTCCCGCAGTTTTTGCCGCGGCGTCGTCTTTTTCCGGCTGCATACCTGCCACCAGTTCTTCGGGAACTGTCTGCACGCAATCCATCATCTTTAAAGTATGCACTTTTTTCTGATCCAGTCCCTGTAAAATTTTTTCTACCCAGGCATCGCTGTCGCCGCCCACATAAATGAATAAATCGCTGGCCTGGATTGCCGCCATATCTTTGGGGCTGGGTTCAAAACTATGACTTTCCGCACCGGGTTTTAACAACATGGTCAAGTCCACCTTATCCCCTGCCACCTGTCGTACAAAATCATACGCCGGAAAAATCGTACACACCACCTTAAGCTTTTGGCCGGCAGCTTTAGTTGCCGCCGCAGGCTTGGAAGGCGCACAGGCCGTCACCATGAAAATACTCATAACAATTAAACACCAGAACGCTATAATTTTACGCATCAAAAAAAGACCTCCACTTATACTTAAGTATCACTTAGCAAAATTTATACGCCGCTACCAAGTAAAAAAGGATACACTACACCTGTAAAGGCAGTATATCCCCCGGGAAGTCTTAATTATTAAGTTGAATTTTTAGCAGCACCAGGGTTAAAACCGGTAACTGATACTGCTGTTTTTGCAATCCTGTTACTAAATTCCAGGTAAGTACGGCCACAACTGCCGCTGCAAAAACCGCCGTGCCCACCGTGGTCAGATTCTGAGCAGCCACCTGCAGTTCCGCACACACAGGGCAGTCTGCTCCCGTATGTTCATGCTGCGTATGCCCGGCAATAAAGGCAATGGATAAGCATACTGTCAAAAACAGGCAGCACACCAGAACCCATGTGACAATTTTTTGCTCCCGGCCACGAAATTTAAACATGCACGACTCCTTCCATAGCACCGGCAGCATACTGCCGATTAAGTTTTATTATAGCACTGATTGGCTGAAAGTAAAGTAAGCGCCGGCACCCTGAGGGCCGTGTGCCCAGAAAATTACAGGACGGGGACATCTGTGTTGCTTACACAGGCGCCCCCGTCCGTAAAATCATACAATCTTTAAATCTTTACCATATTAACTTTCGTAATGCCGCCTACATTCTTTAACAACTTCAGCACATCCGCCGGCACATCGCTGTCCACGGTAAGGAACATCATGGCGATGCCGTTCTTCTGGTTACGGCTGACCTGCATGGTAGCAATGTTCACCTTGCTGGCGCCTAAAAGCGTACCAATCTGGCCGATCATACCGGGTTTATCTTCGTTATTAGCCACCAACATATACGGTGTAGGCTCCACGTCAAACTGGTAACCGTCAATTTCGGCGATGCGTACCTGACCGCGGCCCAAAACTCTGCCGCTGGCTACGAACTCGCCCTTCTTGGTGATAACTTTCACGGTGAGCAAATCCTGATCGCCGTTCTCTTTGCTTTCCGTGATGGCAATACCGCGATGGTCAGCGGCGATGAGCGCGTTCACGTAGTTCACATGTTCCATCAGCACCGGCTCCAGCACGCCTTTCATGGCGGCCCTGGTGATCATGTCTGTTTCCATCTCTGCCAGTTTGCCGCTGTAAATAACTTCTACTTTCTCCACGGCCTCCCGGTGCAATTGATAATACAGCTTGCCCAAATCTTCCGCCAGGGTCAGATAATCCTGTACGGCTGCCAGTTCATCCGCGCCCAGGGCCGGCAGGTTCACGGCGTTGGGCACCATCTCGCCCCGCAAGGCGGCAATAACTTCTTCGGCAATGGCGATGCCCACGTTATCCTGGGCTTCAGTCGTGTCGGCACCCAGGTGAGGCGTCAGCACACATTGGGGCAGATCAATCAGCGGAGAAATAGGTTTAGGCTCATCCACCAGCACATCGATACCGGCGCTTGCCACGATGCCTTCCTTGATAGCCTTAGCTAAATCCTGTTCATTATACAGACCACCCCGGGCGCAGTTTACTACCCGCACGCCCTTCTTGCATTTCTTCCATTCCTTATAAGTAATCATGTTCATGGTCTCAGCAGTTTTCGGCGTATGGATACTTATCACGTCCGCTGCTTTTAACAAATCATCCAGGGTTTCGCATTTTTCCACATTATATTTTTTGAAACGCGCATCAGCGATGTACGGATCAAAAGCAATAATCTTCATGCCAAAGGCATGCATGCGGATGGCTAAAAGGCCGCCGATACGTCCCAGACCGATGATACCCAAAGTTTTACCGTACAACTCGGTTCCCTTCAAACCATTGCGGTCCCAAACCCGGCTCTCAATCATCTTGTGAGCGCGGACGGTGTTGCGGCAGCTGGACAGCATCAAGCCGATGGTATGTTCGCAGGCGGAAATAATATTGGATTCCGGTGTGTTCACCACGATGACGCCGCGCTTAGTGGCGCCTTCCATCTCAATATTATCCACACCGTTGCCGGCACGGCCCACCACTTTTAAATTGGTGGCGTGCTTATAGAATTCTTCATTAATCTTGGTGACGCTGCGAACCACGATGCACTCATAGGCGGGAATCTTCTTCAACAGTTCTTCCCGGGTTAAATCCATCTCCACGTCCACCTGTAAATCTTTTTGCGCTTTGAGCAGCGCCACACCTTTGTCGGAAATTTTTTCTGTTACTAAAACCTTTTTCATCTTGCTTCCTCCTTCAACAGGGCAAATAAAAAACTCGCCCTTCTTGTAGTAAGGACGAGTTATACTCGTGGTGCCACCTTAATTCGCCGCCAACGCGGCCTCATTAGCTGTTTTGCGGACAGTACCGGACAGGTTGTGACCCCTGTCGTCTCCGGAGTGGAATTCAGTTTCTTGCCGGACGGTTCGCACTGGCCACCGTCTCTCTTAGGTGCGGTTCAAAACTTACTTTTCTCTTTCATCGACATCTTTAAAACTTATTAAAAAGTATAACTCCCGCTCCGGCAAATGTCAACCGGCACTTGTGTAAGCTTTGAAACAAAACGGCGGCACAGCGCCCAATTTGCTTACACCAACTGCCAATTTTTTTACGCCCGGCGGCCAACTTTTTCGTTCTGCCCGCGCCCGCCGCCGCAGGAAACTGTCCGTACCTGCCGCAAATTTAAATAGTACCAGCTGAAACCGGTCCTTTTAAAACACAACATTTTTGGGAAAAAGATGTGTCAAAACTGCCAACTTGTGCTATAATAAGTGTATAAATTTAAATGCTTATTTTAATCGTGTATTTTAAAATTTTCCGTGTAAAGGAGTTATGATTATGGCTAATAAGCATAATCCTGAGACACCGGCCAAAATTTTTGCGGCTGCCTCCAAACTTTTTGCGGCGTACAGTTACGAAGCTGTTTCCGTCAAGGACATCGCCGAGATGGGCGAAGTGAACAGCGCCTTAATTTCCTATTATTTTGGCGGCAAATCCCGGCTGTACCAGAGCGTGCTCTTACGACAGGCAAATATTTTCGTGAACACCATCGCCAAAATTTCCAAGCTCAACCTGCCGCCCCTGGCAAAGATTCGCAAGTTCATGGACGACGAAACCGACCTGCAGTTAAAAAATGGCAACAATGTCTACATTATTTACCGGGAAATGTTGTCGCCGACCCCGGTGGGCGAAGTGGTGGTCAAAGATCATCTGTTCAAGGTGCAGGATTATTTGAGCAAGTTCGTGGCGGACGGAATCGCGGACGGTTCCCTGCGCCAGGATCTGGATCCCAAACATACGGCCTTTGCCCTGGAAAGTATCATGGCTTTTTATTTCATGGCCAAGAATCATATTAAAGATGTTTTTGGCTTTGAGGAAAATACTTTAAAAGAACATCTACAGGAAATTTACATGGATTATATCCATTCCCTGGTAGCGGAGGAGAAAAAACGTCATGAAGATGCCTGAGCTAAAATTAACAAAAGTTCATTATATTATTATCGGCGTGCTGGTCTTAGCTTTTATTATCTGGCGGGTGCTGGTAGTAGTGCTGCCGAAACCGGTGGCAGCTCCCGAAGCGCCCCTGGTACGTACGGTTACCGCCGGTGTCACATCTACGGATGATGCCTACACTTATCCCGGCGAAGTCCGCGGCCATTACGAAAGCAACCTGGCCTTCCAGGTAGCCGGCAAGATTGTCAGCCGGAACATCAACCTGGGCGACAGCGTCCAGGCCGGCCAGGTGCTGATGACCATCGACCCCAAGGATGTGAACCAGGCCGTGAACGCCAACATGGCAGCCGTAGCTGCGGCTCAGTCCAGCTACAAGCTGGCCCAGGATAATTACAGCCGTTTCAGTTCTTTGTACGCCCAGGGCGCCACCAGCAAGATGGTCCTGGACCAGTACAAGACCCAGTACGAAGCGGCGCAGGCTACCCTGCAGCAGGCTCAGGCACAGTTAACCGCCAGCCAGAACCAGTTAAGCTATACCGAACTGGTGGCCGATCATAACGGTTCTGTAGCCGCCTTAAACGGCGAGGTGGGCCAGGTGGTTGCTGCCGGTACGCCGGTGGTAACTTTGATCCAGGACGGCGACCGGGAAATTCAGATTTTTGTTCCCGAAAGTCGTTTAGGCCAGATTAAACCGGGCCAGACGGCCGTCATCACTTTCTGGGCTTTAAATGACGTGAAAGCTGCCGGTCATGTGACGGAGATTGCGCCCATGGCAGACAGTGTCACCCGTTCTTATAAAGTACGGGTAGCCGTAGATAATATGCCGGCAGCAGCTAAGCTAGGCATGACCGCCAAGGTTACTTTAGCTACGGGCACGGAAAGCGCCATCGTCATTCCGGCCAGCGCCATTTACCAGACCGGCGACAAACCGCAGGTGTGGGTCGTAGGCCAGGATAAAAAAGTAAAACTGGTACCGGTGCAGGTAGCCGGTTATGAAGGCAGTAATATTAAGATTAGCGCCGGCCTCCAAAAGGGCGACGTGGTTGTTACCGGCGGCGTGAATAAATTAGCCGCAGGTATGGCGGTACGTCTGGAGGATGGTGAAACCAAGTGAGCGACGAGGACAAGAGAGAGGAACAGCTGCGGGAAACCTTAGCTGAGTCCGACCTGCCGGCAGCCAACACCAAAAATTTGGCTACCTGGGCCATTAAACATCGGCAGGTTATTTATTTCTTCATGGCCCTGCTCTTCGTGATGGGTATTTTTTCCTACAACGAACTGGGCCGCAGCGAAGACCCCAGCTTTACCGTGAAGCAGATGGTCATCAGCGCCGCCTGGCCGGGCGCCACCGCTAAGGAGATGGAGCTGCAGGTCACGGATAAGCTTGAAAAAACCATTCAGACCGTCCCCGACGTGGACTATGTGACCAGCTACAGCCGTCCCGGCGTAGCCGTGATCACGGTGACCATGAAAGAAGCCGTGCCGGGTTCAGTCATCAAGACCCGCTGGCAGGAAGTGCGCAACCTGGTCAGCGACAGCAAAAAAGATTTACCCAGTGATTTATACGGTCCGTATTTTAACGACCACTTTGATGATGTGTACGGCAATATTTATGCCGTCACCAGCGACAGCTATTCTTACGAGGAGATGCGTAAGGTAGCCAGCAACTTGAAAGACCAGTTCGTCCTCATCCCCGATGTGAAGAAAGTAGAACTGGTAGGCGTACAGCCGGAAAAAATTTATATTCAGGTGGCCAACGCCAAGTTGTCCCAGCTGGGCATGAGCATCGAGACCCTGGCCGGCGTCATCCAGGCCGAGACGGCCATCGTGCCTTCCGGCATGGCCCACAATAAAGACGGCAACACCTATCTGCGCCTGACCGGACTGCCGGACAGCATCAAAAATATTGAGAGCCTGCCTTTAAGCGCCAACGGCCGCACCTTCCGTCTGGGAGATATTGCGGAGATCAAGCGGGACTACGCCGATCCGGCGGAGCCCAAGATGTATTTTGACGGCAAGCCGGCCATCGGTATCGCCATCAGCATGGAAGACGGCGGCAACAATATCCGTCTGGGCGATAACTTAGATAAAACTATCAAACAGATGCGGTCCAACCTGCCTTTAGGTTTCAGTCTGCATCAGGTCAGCAACCAGCCCCAGGTAGTCAAGAGTTCTATCCGCGAGTTCATGGAGAACCTGATTGAGGCTATCATCATCGTGCTGGTAGTGAGCCTGATGAGCCTGGGCAAAAAGAGCGGTTACGTGATCAGCGTCTGCATCCCTCTGGTACTCTTATGTAGTTTCGTAGGCATGTACATGATGGGTATCGACCTGCACAAAGTTTCCCTGGGTTCTTTGATTGTGTCCCTGGGCATGCTGGTCGACGATTCCATCGTAGTCGTAGAGATGATTGAGCTGAAGATTAATGAAGGCTGGGAGCGGGTCAAGGCCTGCAGCTTTGCCTTCCAGAGCTGCGCCAAACCGCTCTTAACCGGTACCATGATCACCTGCTCCAGCTTCATG
>JAKVKY010000044.1 GCA_022484685.1 Acidaminococcaceae bacterium
ATTATTTGTTTGACTTTTGTTTGGTTGCATCACCTTCCAAGGAAGGTGTGCGACCCGCACATCCATCTGGTTTGTTATTCAGTTTTCAAGGTTCCGTCGCTTCAGGCGACTTCCTTATGTTAGCACCATTTCCATTTCTTGTCAACAGTTTTTTCTGAACTTCGTAAATTTTTATTGCCTGCCGGCAAAAAGAATAACTATCGGCAGTCCGGCTGACGTCAGACTGCCGCTTAGCTATCATAGATAATGCTTTGTTAACAATCAACTTCGAACTTAAAATTATTAATCACCGGACGTTCATCCTTACCGGTACGCGCTTCCTCCGTCAGAACCGCCTGCAATACGATAGCG
This sequence comes from Acidaminococcaceae bacterium, assembly GCA_022484685.1. Taxonomy (GTDB): domain Bacteria; phylum Bacillota; class Negativicutes; order Acidaminococcales; family Acidaminococcaceae; genus JAKVKY01. The sequence continues at coordinate 352 of JAKVKY010000044.1, forward strand.
CATTCCAGACGTTTCTTTTGAATTTTGCACCCGTATTCATACGGCTTGCTGATATCGCCATTGGCCAGATCAGCATTAGCGGGGCAACCGCCGCTGCAGAAGAAGCGGGCCCAGCAGTTCTTACATTCCTCTTTAGTCATCACATGGTTATGTCTAAACTTTTGTACCAGATCAGGACGTTCTATACCTGTATCCAAGGTACCAACCTTATATTGTTCCCGGCCTACGAACTGATGACAGGGATAAATATCTCCCTCGGGTGTGATAGCAAAATATTCATGTCCGGCGCCGCAACCAGCCAAACGCTTTGCCACGCAGGGTCCGTTATCCAGCGCCACATTAAAGTGGAAGAAATCAAAAGGTTTGTCCTGATGTCTATATTCCAGATAAGCAGCAGCCAGTTTATCATATTCCTTATAGAGTATCGGCAAATCCTCTTCGCATAACACATAAGGTTCATCTATGCCGACCACAGGTTCCATAGAAATTTCCCGGCCCACTTTTAACATATCCAGGGTATCCTCACAAAAATGCAGGTTGTTATGGGTATACGTCCCGCGCAGATAGTAGTTTTTACCGTGCCGGCTGTCAATGACCTTTTTAAAGCCCCGTACTGCCGCATCATAACTACCAGTTCCGTTGGGGAATGGGCGCATAGTATCATGAGTTTTTTTAGTGCCGTCCAGACTTAGCACCAGCATCACGCGCTGCTCATTCAGGAACTTAATTTTATCATCAGTGAGCAAGGTCCCATTCGTGGTCAGAGTTAGCTTAATATTCTTATGAGTTTCTTTTTCCCTGGCGCGCGCATACTCCACCACGTACTTGACCACCTCAAAATTAACCAGAGGCTCGCCGCCGAATAAATCTATCTCCAGATTATGTCTTTGCTGGCTGCCTTTAATGGCAAACTCAATGGCCTTAGCTGCAACCTCTTTGCTCATCAAAGCCCTTTTTCCGCCAAAATCACCGGTACCGGCAAAACAATATTTGCACCGCAGATTACAATCATGCGCAATATGCAGACACAGAGATTTTAAAATAGGCTTTTCCGAAAAAGTTTGAGGCACTTCAAAATCCGGAGAAAACAAAAGACCGTCTTTAATCAGTCCGTGCAATTCTTCCAGGATCTCCTGCAGTTCCTGCACAGGGTACTTTTCCTGCAAAGCTTTTACCACGGCCTCATTATTGTGACCGTCAAAAACTCCCAGCACATCGTAAACCGGCTCATCAATCAAATGTACAGCACCACTGTTAACATCCAAAACTGCCAGATAGTCATTAACCTTCATCCGGTGAATCAAATCATGCATATGTGTTCTCTCCTAACATTAAAACAACTCCCTGCGCACTACACAGGGAGCTGTTAATTACGCAACGATAATTATTTATGTTCGCAAACCTGATTGCCAACAGTGCAAGAAGTCTTGCAGGCAGATTGACAGGATGCCGGGCACTCGCCGCAGCCGCCGGTCTTCAAAGTCTTATTTAACATTGCCTTATTTACAGTCTTTACATGTTTCATCTTCATTACCTCCTCTTGGTTGTTAGTCTTATTTTAGCTTGTTTTATCTGTTTACGCAAGTGCTAAATTTTAGGCACCGTTAATTTGTACAGCCAGTCCGTCGGAACGCCCTTACTTTCCAGGAAACCAACCAGATAAGCTTTCTCCAGACGCCGTTCCAGACCGGTGATGCCGTTACCGTTATCATAAATACCCATCCGGCGTAATTCCAGGGGCGTCTCCCTGACAATTTTAGCAGTGTTACAGCCGGCTTTACCGGTCAGGGCATATTTAATGAAAGGATATTTGTGAATTTCGGCCAGGACCGCCTGGTTATACGCACCATTAGGATAGGCGATGCCTTCGATATAAAATCCCAGATGCTGCCGCAAAAGATTTATCGGCTGATAAATTTCCCAAGGCAGATATCCGGTGGCAATAATGTTCAGTGGATCGTGACTCATGGTATGAGAACCTATCTCCATGCCATGAGCATGCATCTCCTGCAACTGCTCGTAGGTCATGTAATCCGGACCGCCTACCGAATTGCCGATGACAAAGAAAGTAGCATGGTAGCCATACTTTTGTAATAGCGGATACGCCACCGTATAATTATTGTTATAGCCATCATCAAAGGTCAGGACCACATTCTTCGCCACGTCTTCTCCCGCCAGGAGTTTTCTTCTGGCTTCTGCTGCCGTGATGACCTGATAACCATGCTCGGAAAAATACTGAAGATGCTGGGCAAATAGCTGTTCCGGGATGCAAACATCCTTATCCCAGCCAGGAACAACCCCGATACTGTGATACATCAAATACGGCACCGCATGTTGCTTATATGCCAGATATTCATCTTTATATTTATATTGTACAAAAAGTGCCACCAGGGCTGCCACTACAACCGCAACCCGAAAGATCTTAAAAAACAGACGCACCATGATTAACCTTCCTTTACCTTAGCCTCCACCACAGGATGCGGGGCAGGATCAGCCTCCTGTAAAGGCGGCATGCCCCATTCCTGCGCAATATCCTGTAACTTTTTTAAGCGATGGTTCAGACCTGATTTACCAACTTCTCCCTCGGTGAACTCTATCAGTTCACTTAAAGAAACATCAGGATGCTGTAACCGCAAGGCTGCGGTTTCCTGCAACGCGTTCGACAGGTTGGCATAGCCCGGTTGCGTCTGGAGATATTTAATGCAGGCCACCTGTCTCACTGCGGCCTGTACCACCTTATTAAGATTGGCAGTCTCACAATTGACGACACGGTTGACATTATTTCTCATCTCTTTGACGATACGGACATTTTCATATTCCAGGACGGCGCCAAAAGCACCCGTTAAAGACAAAAAATCCTTAATCCCGTTACCGTCCTTCATATATACGATATAATTTTCCTTGCGGTCAGTTAATTTAACCGGCAGGGAAAACCCCCGCATAATTTTTACGATGGTCCTGGCAAATTCTTCATTTTCCGTAACAATTTCCAGATGATAATCGCCGGAAGGACTATTGACCGAACCGCCGGCCAGGAAGACGCCCCGTAAAAAGGACCTCCGGCAGCAAGCTCTGCTCAACAAGGTATTAGCCTCTTCTGAAGGCAGCAGTTGCAATTCCCGGAGAGCCTGGCCTACTACAGGCGAAGGCAGGACCTGCACCTGATACCGGTTATGTTTCTTCAGCCTTCTGGACCGGGTTACCACAACTTCCGTCTGCACCTGATAATTCGTTTTAATCAGTTGCAACACCCGGCGCGCCAGGGCAGCATTTTCCGTAGAAAAATGAATTCCCAGGTTCAAACCGCTCAAGACTAAGGCGCCGCTCATCTTTAACAGACCCAGTAGTTCTGCTTTTTCACAACACTTTTTGGGTATTTCCAAACGTGCCAATTCGTTTTTAACATCATTAGAGAAGGACATCGTCAACCTCCGTCTCCTCACAACTACCGGTTATAAAAATTTTACGTACGCAGTTTACGCATCGCCTGACGGATAAACAGATAGTCAAAAAAGACAAACCCTTTACCAAAAAGTCTCAGCCGGTAAACCAGCGACATGACTACCTGCGCCAGCTTTTGCGGATTGTGGCGCACCAAATCTTCTTTACTCAAAAGTTTAGCCGGTACCGTTTGAATGCCCAGCTGCTCAATCTTTTTCACGTCCGGCGTTACCGGCTCCTGGCCTTTAGCTCTGTATTGGGCCAACTGCTCTGCTGTCAGCGGTTCATCGTTCACGATGACATAATCCAGAAATTGGGCCCCTACCGTATCCACCAGGGCTTTTACATGTTCATAAGCACCATACCCATCCGTTTCTCCAGGCTGGGTCATCACATTACAAACATAAATTTTAAAGGCCTTGCTGGTCACCAATGCTTCCCTGATTCCTGTCACCAACAAGTTGGGAATGACACTGGTATACAAACTACCCGGACCCAGGATAATAACATCGGCCTTCAGGATAGCCTCCACCGCGCTTTTAGTTGCCGGAGCATCCTGCGGCAGCATCGCCACGCTGACAATATGCTTACCGGCCTTGCTAATCTCAGATTCCCCTGTCACCTTACTGTTATCAGACATGGTCGCCTGCAGCTGAATATCCGTCAAGGTGGAAGGTACCACCTTGCCTCTGATTTTCAAAATCTGGCTGGCGGCCTGCAGCCCTTCTTCCATACCGCCTTCGGTACCGGCAATCGCCGCCAGGAATAAATTACCCAGGTTATGACCAGCCAGGGCGGAGTTACCACCGAACCTGTACTGCATGACCCGTTCCATCAAAGGTTCCCTATCGGCCATAGCGACCATACAGTTGCGCAGGTCTCCAGGAGGAATAATACCCAGTTCCTGACGCAGACGTCCGGAAGAACCGCCGTCATCCGCCACCGTCACTACGGCTGTACAATTATTGGTAATAAACTTCATCCCATGTAAAAGAGAGGATAACCCGGTACCACCGCCAATCACCGTAATAGCCGGACCGTTACTCAGTTTACGTTGCGTAAAAATCGTATCCAGTAAAGAGTCGCCGCTTTCCGGGATAACTGCTTCCATGACAGAACGCACCAGACGGCGGGCAGCATAAAACATGATAGCCAGACCAATAAGCATCACAACTACACCGGCACCCACGGCATAGCCATTGGAATATTTACCGGTAGTCTGATAACTCATCCTGAACAAAAGTTCCTCAGCAAAACCCATGACCTGGTAATTAAAAAGCAATGCCAGCGCCAGTGAGCATAGCAAAACACCTGCTGCAAACAGGACTAGCCATCTTTTAAAATTAAGGCCGGGACAAAACCAGCTGATCCAACCCATGCAAGCCTCCCAAACATTTGCCAACAGCCTGGCCTGCCCGCAGCGTACGTACTATGTCTTTACGCCCAGGTTCCTGCCAGGTCAAAATAGTCTGTGTAATATTATAACACAAAACGCCAGCATTACAAATGCGCGTCTGCTGAACCTCACTTTTCTTCGGCAACTGTTCCCTGTAACCGTACATAAAAAACTACTGCCTGCTAAGAGGCAGTAGCTGTAAAACCTGTAACCTATTTTTTAGAAACCAGGCCGGGCAATTGCACATACCTGGCAGCCAAAGACAAGACCCTGCCGCAAAAAGGCGCCGTACAGGCTGTAAAGATCATACCCGGTACGGCAGCTGCCACTAACGGATAAGCTGCTTTGCCAATCAGGAAACTCAAAGCCAGGCGGGCCAGAAAAGTCCCGAGCGGACCGGAAACAAGATAAAAAATTCTGGTGGGACCGATACCAAAATAAACGATGGCCACCACTACACGAAAGAGCAGGGCGATGCAGACATTTAAAATGTTTTGCGTACCTAAGATTAAACCGATAAGGCTGGACAAGACACCGGCGCACAAATAAGCTTTAATGCCAAAGACACCGCATATGGCCACTGCAATAGGTGCCGAAAGCTGAAATTCCATACCGGGTACTAACCCGGGAATCTTAAAGGCGCCGCTGATGGTAATCAAAGCGCACAATAAAGCAATATGGCATAAATCCCTGTTTGAAAAAGTCATCACTTTGCTCCTCTCGAGACAGATTTTCCTCACAAATTTATAGTTTACAACAAGTTTAGAGTTTACCAGGTTACATACACTCTAGCCAGGCTCTTCCTAAGGCAGCAACGAGCTGTTGCAATTGTGTCTGCGTATGGGCGGCTGTAACAGTAATACGCAGGCGGCTGGAACCAGGCGCCACCGTAGGCGGCCTGATTGCAGAAAGTAAAATTCCTTCCTGGCGCAGACGTTGTTCCAGCTTCACCGCCAGGTCAGCCGCACCGACAATCACCGGCACAATGGGAGTTGTGCCCGGTACTACCGGTAATCCAGCTGCTGTTAGAGCTCTGCGTACATACTCCGTATTTTCCCGCAAGCGTTGTAAATAGGCCGGAGCATCTTTTCTGAGTAACCGTAAGGCTGCTAACGCCGCCGCCATATCCGCTGGACTGAGAAAAGTACTAAAAATAAAAGGCCGCGACTTATTACGTAAATAATCAATAATAATTTTTTTACCGGCCACGTAACCGCCTTCCGCAGCTAAACTTTTACTGAGCGTACCCACCTGCACATCCACCTGACCTTCCAAGTGATAATGAGCCGCTGTACCTGAGCCATCATTTCCCAGTACCCCCACGGCATGGGCATCGTCTAGCACCAGGGTTGCCTGATACTGCTGCTTCAGCCTTACCAGTTCCGGCAGCGGCGCAATATCACCATCCATACTAAACACCCCGTCACTAACGATAAACCGACAGACCGGTACGGCGTTATGCTTTGTTTGCGCCGCCTGTTCCCACTGCTGTAACTTTTGTTCTAAATCCCGGCTGTCACCATGTTTATAAATAACGATCCTGGCTTTGCTAATACGACATCCGTCAATAATACTGGCGTGATTCAGTTCGTCGCTAAAAATCACATCGGTAGGCTTAGCCAATGCGAACAAAACTCCCAGGTTCGTCATATATCCCGTATTAAAAATTAAGGCCGCTTCCGCATGTTTAAACTGAGCCAGTTCCTTTTCCAAAATTGTGGCAGCACCTACGCCACCGGTGGTCAGCCTGGAACCCGTGGAACCTGTTCCTTGCTGAAGTGCTGCCGCAGCTGCCGCCTGGCGTACTTCCGAAGCAAAAGTCAGGCCTAGATAATTATTACTGGCAAAAACCAGATACTTTTTGCCGCTCTGGTCTCGCGCTGTCACCGCATCCAGATAGTGCAAGTCTTTAATCTCCCTGGCTAGTCCCCTTTGTCTTATATCTTGCAGTTCCTGCGTTAAACGTTCAATCAACACTTGCCGATTCACCTGTCCTGATAAAGATTACCTGTTCTTGCAAATAATGAATCAACGCCGGTACATCTGTATCCGGCCGGATAAAAAAGACGCGTCCGCCCACACTGTCATGCAGTTTTTTCAAAACCTGGATACGTCTGTAACCATTTTTTGCGGATCCCACATAGCCCGTCACATATAACGGATCGTCTGACCAGCATAATTCCGCTACAACACCTTCACCACCGGCCACCTTTGACGCCAGAACCAGAGCTTCCCGGACATGGTCGCCCTGCAAACCATGTTGCGCTAAGGCGGTCGCAAATTTTTCCGCATCATCCACATCCATATTGGTAACACGCACGCCCCGATTGCCCAAATCATCCATCCTGCTCCCAGTTACCGCATTAACCAGCATGGCTCCCCGCATACTATCAGGCAGAGCTGCAATTGCTTGTAACCCTTTTCGTGCCGCCAGAGGCGTCACCCCTGCTGACTCCAATTCCGCCAAAGCCACTTTCCTGCCTGCCTCTACCGAAGCAGCCTCACATTGGGAAAATGCCAAAAGTTGCCGGTAGCGAATCTGCTCTTTCTTAATCAATTCCACTTTAATTGAAATAAAATCAGCGGCGCCGCGTTGATGATACTTGGCTCGTTCCAACATAGCCAGCACTTCCTTATCCACAGCATTTTTTTCGATAATCCTTTCCGAACCCGAAATATGCCTTCCCCCTTTTTCATGTGGACCACCTTGCGCAGCACGCATTTTTAAACTATACAATTCTTTTTCCCCAAACATTCTTGTCAGTCGCTCCCTTTCCGGTTATTGGTTAACCTTTAATAATCTATTGGTTAACAAGGTCATTATAGTGCATTTGCGCTTTATGGTCAACCTAGTTTATTGCTATGGTTAACTATAATGGTAAAAATATAAGGACCTTCAGTACGTAAAGGTCCTTATATTTTCTTTATTTCTTTTTATCCAGATCCCTGTGCACAATTTCCACTTTATACCGGTGCGTGCGCAGATGGTCATAAACTTTATTAGCAATGAAGATACTCCGATGCTGACCGCCGGTACAACCGATGCTGATTACCAGCTGACTCTTGCCCTCATGTACATATTGAGGCACCAGATAATCCACCAAATCAAAAAAACGTTTCAAGAACTCATATGTCTGATCAAAGCGACTTAAGAAATCTGCCACCGGTTGATCATTGCCGGTCAGATGCTTCAAATCTTCTTCGTAGAAAGGGTTAGGCAGGAACCGGACATCCATGACCAGATCGCTGTCCAAAGGAATACCATGTTTATAGCCGAAAGATTGCACCACGATCAGCATCTCTCCTGCATCATTGCCGGAACTATACAGCTGATGAATCTTTTCCTTAAGTTCCCCCGGGATTAGATAACTGGTATCAATAATCTTATCCGCCCGTTCCCGGACCGGCATCAGATATTTACGTTCCATGGCCACACTGGCTGCCAAATTTTTGCCGCCCTCCATCGGATGACGCCGCCGCGTTTCTTTATACCGGCGGATTAAAACTGCATCCGTGGCATCCAGGAACAAGACCTCATAGTCCTGCCCCATAGCCTTCATCTCGTCCAAAACTTCTACCAGTTTATCAAAAAAGATGCCGCCGCGGGTATCTACCACCAAGGCCGTATCCCTGCCCGGCGTTTGCCGGCACAGTTCCGCAAATTTAGGCATCAACGCCGGCGGTAAATTATCTACGCAAAAAAAGTTCAGGTCTTCCAAAGTACGCAAGACCTGAGTCTTGCCAGCACCGGACATGCCGGTAATAATTAAGAAATGCGCTTTTTCCTGTTGCATACAATCCCCCTGTACTACTATTACACACGCTATTTAGTCGCAGCCGGCAAACAATCTTTAATCCTGCTGTAAACCTGTAAGGCGTTTTGATAGAAAAACAAATCTTGATACTTCTCCGGTACCAGGCTTTTTAATACCCGGATATTATCTGGAATGTTGACCAGCGGCCAGTCGCTGCCGTATAAGAATTTCTCCCAGTTATTAAGATACTGCATCCACATCCGCAGATACTCAAAATAACCCGCCTGCTCCTGCAGGAAAGTATCCGAAATTTTTCCTTCCAGCATACCCGATAAATCTATATAGACATTTTCGTCCTTGGCGGCCGTCACAATAGCATCTGGTATCCAGGGATTCCCGATATGACAGATGACAAACTTGACATCAGGATGTTCCGTGGCTGCATCATCCACCGTCAAAGGATGTGCGTATTTAAGTTTGCCGTGATGATTAGCCGTCTCGCCTGAATGCATGGCCACCGGTACCTGATACTGCTTAGCCAGCTCAAACAGAGGTTGATGTCTGGGATCATTCAGGTAAACATTATTATAACCCATATAAAATTTAATACCCACGCAATGTTTATCATGGGACAGATAATATTCAAATTCCTGGGCTGTTTTTTCCGCGTTCTGAACCGTCATCATATCGCTTTCCACACCCAGACAGTAGCCCATGTTAGCCGGTTGGTTAAAATGCTCACAGTTAAACGGCGCTGCCAGATTAATCACCCGCGGGGTCACACCTCCGAACCGCGGGTTCGGTTCATAACTATTACCCATAGCTACCGAAAAAACGATATTATTCTCCTCACAAATCTGCTGCCAGCAGGCCGCTGTATTTTCATGGCCTGCCTCTTGAGCCAGCATCTTAAACCCGTCTACATCAAAATAATGCATATGTGCATCAATAATCCGCATGTTCTCACCTCATACCAGGAACCAGAAAACTACCTCTTCATTACTTTAATTATAACTTGAATCCCGCAATTGTAAAGACACAGAGCCTGTTAATTCTCTGTCGGCTGCAAGCTAAAAAAAATTCCTGTCACCGGTAAAGGCAACAGGAATCTGCATGTAAATCACCAAATCAAAACTTATTTTCTTAAAGCTGCCTGATAAGCTTGTTGGACTCTTTCCACCACGGTCTTAATGACAGTATCAATTTCCTCATCCTTCAAGGTCCTGTCCTTAGTCTGGAAAGTCAGGTTAAAGGCCATGGACTTGGAACCGGCTGCCACCTGCTTACCCGTATAGACATCAAACAATCTTACCTGTTGCAGTAACGGGCCGGCATTTCCCCGGATTACAGCTATCAGTTCCTTCATGGTTACTTGTTCCGGAACTACCACGGCAATATCTCGTGAGGTACCCGGGAATTTGGGCAGATGCTTATATTGAGGTATCTGCGCCGCCGCGCTGACCAGAGGTTCTACTGCCAGCTCCGCCACATACGTGTCTGCCGGCATATCAAAATTCTTGGCCACAGCCGGATGCAGTTCGCCAAAATAACCAATCACCTGACCCTGATATTTTACCGAGCAGCTCTTTCCAGGATGCAGATAAGGCTCTTCCGGTTTTACCAGCTCATAGTCAGTAATCTGCAGCTTGGCAAACAATGCTTCCAGGACACCCTTGATATCGTAGAAATCCATGTTGTCCTTACCGTGGGTCCAGTTTAAATCTTCCCGTCGGCCGCTGAGAACAATACAAACTGTCCTGTTTTCTACCGGGAAATCCGTTAGTGGCAGCGCCTTGGGACGGAAAGTCCGGCCGATTTCAAAAATCTTGACACTTTCCAGCTGCCGGGCCAGATTGTAACTGGCGGTAGCCAAAAGTGAAGGCAGCATGGTGGTACGCATCACGCTGAACTCATCGCTGATGGGATTCTTAATTTTAATATATTGACGGCGGGCATCCTTAGCTGCCAGCAGTAACTTGTCATAGACATTAGGATGCACAAAGCTATAGGTTACGACTTCGTCTAATCCTGCCGCTACCAGGCAATCCATCATCATATCCCGCACATCTTCGATGACATCCTGACGGCCTTGGGTCATGGCCAGTACCGGCTGGTGCGACTTAATCTTGTCATAAGAATGCATTCTGGCAATTTCTTCGCTGATATCGGCATCGCAAGTAACATCCTGACGCCAGGAAGGTACTGTCACCTTCAGATTGGCGCCCTGGTCTTCAACCTGGAATTCCAGTTTTTTCAGGATAGAGATCATTTCCGCTTTGGGAATCTCAATACCGATCCTGGTATTCATGGCGGCCGGATCAACAATGATCACCGGTTGCTGATATTCCTTGGGATAAGCTTCCACGATTCCGGCCACAGTTTCACAGGCACCCATCTGTTCCAACAGGTGCGCCGCCCGGTTTAACGCATTATGACATAAAACCGTATCCACGCCGCGCTCAAAACGACCGGAAGCTTCACTGCGCAGGCCCAAAGCTGTGGAAGTCCTGCGGATAGAAGTACCGTTGAACGTAGCGGATTCTAAGATTACATTGACCGTCTTGGACGTAACTTCGGTCTCTAAACCGCCCATCACACCGCCCAGGCCAATAGCATGAGTAGTATCACCGATAGTGATCATGGACGGATCCAGCTGCCGTTCCTGCTCGTCCAGGGTAACC
>JAKVKY010000045.1 GCA_022484685.1 Acidaminococcaceae bacterium
ACGACGGATATTGCTATCCTCAGTCTGGGCGGTGTGGTGGATGATGCTTCTATCCGGGTGGGTGGCGATAAGTTTGACGATGCCATTGCGCGCCGGATTAAGAAACAATATAATGTGCTTATTGGTGAGCGGACGGCGGAAGAGATTAAGATTCAGATTGGTACAGTCGTTCCCGGCGGGGAAGTCATGAAGATGGAAGTGCGCGGCCGGGATACGATTAATGGTCTGCCCAAGACTATCACGGTGACTTCGGAAGATACAATGAAAGCTTTGGAAGAACCTGTGGGGACGATGATCAGCAAGGTACGCAGCGTCCTGGAAAAATGTCCGCCGGAATTATCGGCCGACATCGTAGACAACGGTATCTGCCTGACAGGCGGCGGCGCGCTGCTAAGGGGAATCACCACTGCCATTGAAAAAGAAACGGGCATCAGGACTTTTGCGGCAGACAAGCCTCTGGATTGTGTGGCTATTGGTACCGGTAAAGCTCTGGAGAACCTGGATAAGTTACGTCCGGGCACGGTATTTAGCAACAGCGTTTTTTAAAATTTAACGGCACCCGCTGGGGAGGATGTTTCGCAGGAAACGAAGTGTAACCCGCAGCGGGGAGCCTGTTTTTTATTTGGGGCAGGAGGTTGCAGGGATGAAGTTGATATTGAGAATAATGCTGGTTATAGTGCTGCTGGCGCTGCAAGCCGAGGCTCTGGCAGCTAAGGTACAGGGAATCAGGACCAGCAGCAGCGCTACGAAGGTGCGTATCGTCCTGGATTGTGATGGCCCGGTAGCGTATAAAGATACCAGCGCCGGCTTGACGGTCAGCCTGGAACTGGCAGGTGAAGCGAAGGCGGTAGCCGGCGTCAAGCTAAACGACCGGGTACTGCAAAAGGTGCAGCTGGTACAGGAGAGCAAGGATAAAAGCTACCTGCTGGTAAATTTGAGCAAACAGGCGCAGCATCAGGTCCTGGTCCTGAAGCATCCGGATCGTATCGTCCTGGATGTTTACCGGATTGCCATTATCAGGGAGCACGATAACCTAGGCAAGGGGCTGGCCTATAATTTCTGGCAGGATGATTTAAATGGGCGGCCGTTGCGGTTTTATTTTCTGGAACTGGCGCCCCGGAGCGGGTATGAGGTGAGACCTTTTTCGGCAGCTTTAGACGGAACCGGCAGGGGCAGGCTGCAAAGAGCTGCTGCGCAAACTGGCGCCAAGGCGGTTGTCAATGCTTGCTATTTTGATACGGACGGCTGGGTCATCGGTAACTGTAAGGCTGATGGCGACTGGCTTGGGGCGGACGGCGATTATGCCAGGAGCGCTCTGGTAATTGAGCAAAACGGTCGGCCCAGCGTGCAAAAGGGACTGCAGTATAATGGCACCGTAGCCCTGCCTGGTGGCAAGGTCCTGCAAATCAGAGGCATGAACCGGGAACGACTGGCGGGGGACCTGGTACTTTATAATCGTAATTATGGTCACAGTACCGGGACTAATGAATTTGGCCGGGAAGTAAAACTGGTTCAGGGACGCGTCACCGAGGTGGATACTAAGGGCAATATGAGCCTGGAGTCCGGCAGTATTGTTTTGAGCGGCCATGGTGCCAACGCAGATGCCCTGGCGGGCTTAAAAAAAGGTGAGCGGGTCAATCTGGTACAGACATTGGGAAATGCTACGGCAGATGCCGCAGACGTGGTGGTAGGTGCCGGTCCGTCTCTGCTCACGGAAGGTAAGCTGGATGTGCGCAGCGAGGCTGAGCAGATTGCCGGAGATATTGCCTGGGGCAGGTCTCCACGAACCGCGGTAGGTATCAGACCGGACGGGACGCTGCTGATCCTGGTAGCGGACGGGCGCAGCTCTGTTTCTGCGGGTCTGACCTTGAATGAATTAGCCAGATACCTGCAGAAATTAGGCGCGTCCCAGGCGGTAAATTTTGACGGCGGCGGATCTTCGGAGATGGTTTTAAACGGACGGATTGTGAACCGGCCGTCAGATGGAGAGGAACGTCCGGTAAGTATTGCCCTGGGAATCTTTGCCAAATAGCAAAAACATAGACAAAGACCCAGTCAAGTTGTATAATAAAATGAACAAGTAAATTTGAATTAAAAGTGGGAGTGTTTCCCGAAAGGAGTGGCCAGGATGAAAAAGATGAGTTGGAAAGTAATCAGCCTGATCGCCATTGTTGTAGTGGCTTTGGGTGCTTATTCCATTGCTTTTGCAGATACGATTGTTAAACCTACGGCGACCTTGAGCGGCGTGGTTGCAGCCGATGGTCTGGTGAAAGTAGGTGCCTCTGTCAGCGAAGGCCAGGTACTGGTACAGGTCAAGACAGTGGCAGGTTTAATGCCGGCTGCCCGTGCCAATGGCACCGGCAAGGTGACGGAAGTTTATGTGCAGGCAGGACAGAACCTGACCAGTGGTCAGGCCGTGGCTGCCATTTCAGTGGGCAGATAAAAGGAGACGTTTCCCGGAAGGGAACGTATCCTTTTTGTTAGGGAGAACTATGCCGAAGCAAATCCTTTTTCTTATAGTTGCATGTTGGTGGAGTCTGACCCGGGTTGTGTTGGCAGCGACGCCAATCATACCGGTGGAAGAAATTCGCGCGGGTATGCAGGGGTACGCCAAGACAGTCATTTACGGGGATACGATTGAAACTTTTCCCGTGGAAGTGCTGGGCGTGACCGGTAACCAGGATATGGGCTACCAGATTTTGATCAAAGCTTCCGGTAGCGTGATTGAGCGCAGCGGTGGCATCTCACAGGGTATGAGCGGCAGCCCCGTGTATATTGACGGCCGTCTGGCCGGTGCAGTGGCTTTTGGTAAGGCTTTTACCGATTCACGGTATTGTTTCCTGCAGCCTATCGGCAATATGCTGAAACTGTTAGACAAACCTGTGGCGCATTATAGTGGTTTGCTTCCTAAAAGCACGCCGTTAATGGCAGGCGGGTTTACCGGCCAGGGTTTGGCCTATTTGGAACAGCAGTTGACACCGTTTGATTTGACCGCCCTGGATGTGGGCGGCGCCGGAACTACAGCGACGATCAGACCTCTGGAACCTGGTAGTTCTGTGGGTGTGGCCGTGGTGGATGGCGATATGACGGTAGGAGCACTGGGTACGGTTACCTGGATGGATGACGCGGGTCATGTGCTGGCTTTTGGGCATCCGTTCATGCAGCGCGGTGATGCCGGGTATTTCATGAGTAAAGCGTGGGTACTGGCTTCGGTGCCTAATTTACAAGCTTCTTATAAAGTGGGCACCATCGGTCAGACCGTAGGTACCATTAATCAGGACCGGGCAGCCGGCGTGGCCGGTAAAGTTGGTCAGGAACCGGCAGCCATCCCCATGTTTGTTTCTGTGGCGGATACTTCCCGTTCTTTAAACGGCAGTGCCAGGGTGCGCATCGTGGACGACGAAATATTAGCGCCTACCCTTATCGGTGCAGTTCTGGTCAATGAGGTCAGTAAAGTGTTTGACAGTGCTGCCAGTGGCAGCGCCCGGGTAATTTTTGATATTGACGCCCTGGATGCCAAGGGAAAACCTTTAGCTATCCATCGTGAAAATATGTTTTATAACACGGCCAATGTGCCGGCCATCCTGCCGGAAGAATTGCTGGAAGCAGGCAAGGTGCTGTTCCAGAATAAGCTGGAAAAGGTGGATGTGCTGGGAATTAATGTTAGCGTTGCCATTGATGGCGGCGCCAGGATTGCCGAGATTAAAAATGCTGCGGTGCTGGAAAAGGCTGCTGCGCCCGGCGATACCATCCACATTAAGGTCGGCTTGCAGCCTTACCGTGGCGAGCAGGTCCAGAAGACTGTTACGTATAAACTGCCGGAAGATGCCAGCGGCAATTTGCGCCTGAGTGTCCGGGGTGGTGCAGTCCTGAACTGGATACAGGCTTTGATGCGTCAGCAGAAAGAAGCTGGCGTGCCTGCGTTGAAGAAGCAAAAAGAAACGCCGGTGTCCCTGAAAACTTATGTGGATAAGATTAATAATGCCGATCGCAATAATGATATCATTATTGATTATGCCCGTTCCAACAGCGGGAAACGCCCTGTAGGTAAGAACGCCGCGTCTGACGAAGATATGGAATCTATGGCGGAGGCAGGCAGCAAGGCTACCGATTTTGATTCTCTGTTGAGCGGCAGTAAACATAAGCAAAAAACCGCTATGGATTTTATCGTGGATGGTGAAACCACGGTGTCAGTAAAAATTAAAGGCACAACAAATTCAGCCGCGGAATAGATGAAAACATTGTCATTAAAAAGTCACAAAGGAGCAGTAAGATGGTAGTGCAAGCTAAGGAGTTTTTACAATTCATTTGCGGTAAGATTGGGGCAGCGGTTATTTATGTCTGCACCATTACCGGCCAACTGATGCTTCTTTTACAAGCGGCTGTACGGCAGGTACCTGCGGTTAACTGCCGGGAAACCTTACGGCAGATGTCACTTTTAGGTGCGGATTCACTGCCTATCGTGCTTATGACCATCCTGTTCACGGGCATGGTATTTTCTGTGCAGACATCCAAAGAGTTCGTCCGGTTCGGTGCTTCGGCTTCGGCCGGCGGCGTGGTGGCTATCGCCCTGGGCCGCGAACTGGTCCCGGTGCTGGTAGGAGTAGTGGTAGCCGGCAGGATTGGCGCCGCTATTGCGGCAGAGATTGGCACGATGAAAGTTACGGAACAGATTGACGCCCTGCGGGTTATGGCTACGGATCCTATCCGTTTCCTGGTAACGCCGCGTCTGGTGGCGCTGGTATTGATGATGCCGCTATTGGTTGTTTTTGCCAATGCCGTCGGGAATCTGGGCGGCTGGCTGGTTAGCCATTATTATGCAGGTATCAGTACCTTTACCTATTTTAACTCTATCAAAGTTTTCTGTGTTCCTTTTGATATTATCGGCGGCATGATCAAGAGCTGTTTCTTTGGGGCCATCATTGCCACCGTAGGTTGTTATAAAGGACTGGGCGCTCAGACCGGTGCTGAAGGTGTGGGACTGGCGACCACGGCTTCCGTGGTATTGTCCATCATCCTGATCTTTATCACTAATTATTTCCTTTCGGTGGTGCTCTATGTCTGAACCGATTATCTCTTTACATAAACTACATATTGCTTTTGGCAGCAAGGATGTCATTAAAGATTTAGATCTGGATGTGATGCCGGGGGAGACCTTGGCGATCATCGGTCCTTCCGGCAGCGGAAAAAGTACTATCCTGCGAGTTTTGATCGGCTTGTTAAAGCCATCGGGCGGGCAGGTGCTGGTACAGGGGCAGGATGTTACCGGTTATACGGAAGACCAATGGAATGAATTGCGCAAAAGGATGGGAATGGTCTTCCAGTATTCCGCCTTGTTCGATTTTCTGACCGTGGGTGAAAATGTGGCCTTTGGTTTAAGGCAGCATCTGCATTTGCCGGAAGCAGAAATCCAGCAGCGGGTACGGGAACTTTTGCAGGATGTGGGGCTGGAACAGGATGCCGCCAAATATCCGTCGGAACTTTCCGGTGGTATGAAAAAAAGGGTTGGTCTGGCCCGGGCCATTGCCGTTAATCCGGAAATCCTGTTATATGACGAGCCAACGGCAGGTCTGGATCCCATCAGGACCATGAGCATCAGCCGGCTGATACGTAAGACACAGCAAAAGAGACATGTGACGTCGCTTTTGGTAACCCATGATATGGAATCAACTTTTGTAGCGGCAGACAGGATTGCGATGCTAAACGAGGGTAAGATTATTGCCGTGGGCAGTGTGGATGAGATGAAAAATAGTTCTAACCCGGTAGTACAGGGTTTTATTAAAGGTGAAGCTGTTAGCGAGGAGGAAGCACGATGAATCCCAGTGAAGTAAAAGTAGGTGCCATGACGTTAGGCGGTGCCCTGGTCTTGGCGCTTATTGTCAGCTTTTTAGGCGCTTTCTCCATCTTTGACAGAGGCTATAACCTGGAAATTTCCTATCCGTCGGTCTCCGGTCTAAAGGTGGGCAACGAGGTTCGCTACGCCGGCGTACCGGTTGGTTCAGTGAAAGATATTAAGGTTCTGCCTAACAGGATTTTAGTTACGGCAGCCATGAATAAAGGGGTACAGATTCCCCAAGGTTCTGTTTTCTCCCTGGGTGCTGACGGCATCCTGGGTGATAAATTCGTGGATATCGTAGCCCCGGAAAAAGTAAGCGGTAACTTTATTCCCAAGGATAGTGCGGTGACAGGGACCACGGCTAAAGGCCTGGATGAGTTTATGGCTTCGTCCAGCAAGGTTCTGGCCAAGATGGAAGGCATCGCGGATGCACTGAACAATGTCTTTGGCGATCCCGAAGTGCAAAAATCCATGCGTGACGGCTTTATTAACGCCAAGGCCATCGGCGAGAATTTGACCCGCCTGACAGGCAGCATGGCCGATATTGCCGATGCTAATAAGGGCGAGATTAATCAGATGGTTAGCAACATGAGCGCTATGACCATCCGGATGAACGGAGTAGCGGCCCATCTGGAAAGTATCGTTTCTACGGCTGATGCCAATGGCGCTACCGGAGCCAACATTGCCGAGATGGCAAGGAACCTGGCGGATACCAGTCGTAAGGTGCAGGAAGTTTCGACGGTCCTGAAAAATGTAGCTACAGATCCTAAGACAGCTAAAGATATTCAAAGTACGATTCATAATGCCAGCGAGGCCAGTGCCAGGGCCAACCGGGTTTTGAAAGTACTGAACGACCCCCATGTGCGTATTGATGAGCTGCACAGCGCCAAAGGAGGTACCTGGCGGACAAACCTGGGCGTGAGCCTGGAGCCGACGGAAGATACAGCTTTGTATGTGGGCGGCGCCAGCGTAGGTGATGACAACAAGCTGGATTTACAGTTGATTAAAAAACGTAATGCCTGGGATTTTAGTGCCGGCGCCATGCAAGGTAAGTTTGGTATCGGCGTGGGTTATGATTTAGGTAAACGCTTCCGTATCTACTCTCAGTTATATGATTTTAATGATGCCAAGGTGCGTGTGGGCGGTGAATACAAACTCAACAGCAACCTGTCCCTGGTAGGCGAAAGTCTGGATATCAGGAATGGCGATGGCCATGATGTTTATCTGGGCATGCGCGCTTATTTCTAAGATGGTTTCACCTTTTTGTCACACAAAAGAGGTTGACGGTGGCAAGAAGAAAAGATATAATTTCTTTATGCTGACTGACCAGTCAGAGAAGTGAATGGAGGTAGCGAGATGAAAACAAACAAAAGCAGCCGGAGCCTGGTATTGGGCGCTCTGTTAACGATGCTGCTTGTCCCTCAGGCTTTCGCAGCCGGGGCTATGCCCATTGATCTGCAGACAGCTATTAATAAAGCTTTTGCTACGCATCCGGACATTAAGATTGCTGAATATAACCTGGAGTCCGCCCGGGGTACTTATAATGCTGCTCGGGAAAGTTATGGACCTGCAGTGACTTTAAGTCATAAGACCGGCCGTTATGGCCAGGACGCTTCCGCCTCAGTAGGTGGAATCACCATGTACAGCCGTGCCGTAGGTAATTCTTACAGTAACACGGCTTCTGTATCGGTACCCATTTACACAGCCGGTGAACTGGAAGGTACCGTAGCCAAGGCCAAGGCCAACTACGAAGCCTATGTCCTGGGTGAACATAAGTCCTATATGGATTTAAAGAAGACCACCACTGATGCTTATTACACTTTGCTGGAATGTGTGAATACCGTCAAGGTAGCTCAGGAATCCGTCAATACCCTGGCTGACCATTTAAAAAATGTCAAGGCGCAGTTCGATGTGGGTGTCGTTGCCAAGGTGGACGTACTCCGCAGTGAGGTTGAATTAAGCAATGCCAGGCAGACCTTGATTAAGGCGCAGAATGCCTATGATCTGTCGGAATCTAACCTGGATAATATCATGGGTATTCCCCAGAGCACTAAGCTGGCTCCCCGGGAGACCCTGCAGTATGCTCCTTACGACAGTAACATGGATTACTGCATCAACTATGCCTTAGCCAATCGTCCCGATTTACGGCAAAGCGCGTTAGCCGTTAAGGCCGCGCAAGGCAGTTTGGATGTGGCTAAATCCGGTTATCGTCCCCAGGTGGCAGCTACCGCCAGCAATGTCTGGGAAAATGGTACCTGGCCCGGCACGGATAACAGTAACTGGACCGCCGGCATCGGCGTTTCACTGAATGCCTTCGACAGTGGCGTGACCAAGTCTAAGGTCAGCGCCGCCAAGGCTGCATTGCTGGCTCAGGAAGAAACCCACCGTCAGAACCTGGATTCTGCAACCCTGGATGTACGGCAGTGCTATTTGAACCTGCGGGAATCCGAGAAACGTATTTCTACCACCCAGACCGCGGTGGCCCAGGCCGAAGAAGATTATCGTATCGCGCAGGTACGTTATCAGGCCGGCGTTGGCACCAACACGGATGTCCTGGATGCGCAGGTAGCTCTGACCACGGCCCGGAATAACTTTAACCAGGCCCTGTATGATTACAATATGAACAAGAATGCCCTGCAGACTTCTATGGGCATCGGCGCTAAGCCGCTTATCGCTGCTCCTGTCGTGAAGAAAGACGGCGGTACGATGGATAAGGCGCAACTGGCTAAGTATAATCAGCAGCAGAAAGTATTGAAGGAACTAAAGGCTGCCGAAAAGGATGCCGATAAGGTTAACAGGGATACGCAGCTGCGTTTATATAACCGCAACCAGTATCAAACTTTAAGTGCCGCCAAGGCTGAAGCTGAACAGGCTGCGGCCCGGGAAAAACAACTAGCTGCGGAAAAGAAAGCGGCAAAGGAAAAGGCTGCCGCTGAGAAAGCCGCGGCTAAGAAACTGGCGGCGGAACAAAAAGCTGCTGCCCAGAAGGCTGCTGCTACTAATTCTAAGTAAAAATACCGGTGGTGCTGCCGGTGTACAAGCTCATAACCCTTAAAGCTCTGCCGCAAGGCAGGGCTTTTTTTAAAAAACTATATTCAAAATGCCCTGCAAATGGTATAATAAAATGATTTATCATGTGGGAGTATGTCTATTTTCACAGGTAGCAAAATTTTTAAGATACGGATACAGAAAAATATTAACTTCTGGGGAGCGTTATGCATAAGTTCTGGGGAAGTCAGCAGGGTTTTGCCAAGTTAATAACGGGTATCGTAGCGGCAGTGGCAGTAGCAGCCGGCGCAGGCTATTACGGCCTGGTGCATTATGCTGCGCCCAAACTGCTGCAGTCAGCCGGCCCCCAGCTGGAAAAAGTAGCCCAGGAATATATTAACGGCGACGTCAAGGTGGGAAATATCGTCTGGAATGGCGGCCTTTCCGTGGCAGCCCGGGACGTTCAGGTGCTGGATAAGCAGGGACAGCTGTTAGGCAAGGTGCCGCAGCTGGCGGTGACCGTTAACCCGCTCAAGGCTTTGTGGAACCGGGATCGTGCGGTCAGCGATGTCACCCTGGAGAACCCGGTGGTTTATCTGACCCGGGATGCCCAGGACAAGTGGAATTTCCAAAACTTCTTGAAACCGTCCCAGTCAGAGAAAACGCCTTTCTATGGCACGATTAATGTCCGGAAAGGTCTGCTCTATGTGCAGACGCCGGAAGGTAAGTGGGATTTTGGCGTCAACGGCAAGGTGGATGCAGCTACGAACCCGGATTTTGCTCTGGGCGCAACGGTGACCGGTTATGGCGATACCGTGAAGGTGGACGGCGTCGTTAATAAGGAAACGGTTGGCAATTTATATATCAAATCCCAGCATGTGGCGCTGGGACCCTATGCCGCCTGGGCTAAGAAATACGGCCAGGTGGAAAATTTAAAAGGTGCGGTTACTGCGGTGGACCTGCACTGGCAGAACGACGGCGACCAGGTAGATCTGTCCGGTACCGGTGTCCTGGACCAGCTGGCGGGAACCTATCCGCTCCAGGGACGGCAGGTGCCGGTAACTTTAAGCGGCAATGCCAACTTTGAAAAGAATTATCTGGCCTTGAACCGGATGCAGATTGGTATTGACGGGCAAAAACTGTCTTTGAACGGCCACCTGGATTACAAGGACCGGGAAAAGTTACAGGGCTATGCCTTAGTAGAGTCTCCCAGCTTTACCTGGGAGGGAGAGACGGTGACCAATGTCAAACTGCCGGTAGATGTGGTGGACAGCAAGATCCTGGTCAACCAGGCGCGCTTTGACTACGGCGGCGGCAAGATCGTCGTCAACGGCAGTTACGAACCTAAATCAGGGGCGGTGCTGGCTATCGCCGATATGAACCAGGTTGCCATTACCAGGGGGCAGTTTGCCCAAAAACCGCTGACGGTGGCGGGCAGCTTCGGGGTACAAGGTACGGCGTCCAAGGAGAAGGTAAACCTGAATGTGGTCGCCAACACGGCCCAGCTTACCTGGCAGCAGATTGTGATGCAGGTGCTGGATTTTGATGCGGATATTACGAAAGATAGTTATAAATTAACAAACTTCTCCGCCCGGGCGGGCGAGCAGGGCAACCTGGCCTTAAGCGGCTCCGGTACTTTTGCCGGTGCGGTAGATTTGAAGGGTCGGATGTCAGACTTCCCCCTGGCGCCGTTTATAGCGGCTGCCGGACAGGAAGGCAGCGGCTATGCCTCCGGTGATTTCAAGGTTTCCGGGACCAAGGATAATCTTAATTTTGACGGTATGACCCAGCTGCAGCAACTCCAATATGGCAAGGTACAGATTCCGGAAGCGCATGGTCTGCTGCATATGCAGGACAATGTGCTGGCTATTCATGACTACCAGATCCATATGGGCGGCGGTCTCCATGTGGTGAACGGCACGCTCAACCTGCAAGGTGAGACGCCGTTAGCTGATTTAACGGTACGCACGGACAAGGTGCGGGCAGAGGCCCTGGTGGCCGCTACCGGTAAAGACATTCAGGTAACCGGTGACGTGGATAATGAGGTTCATCTGGTAGGCAGCCTGGAACATCCTCATGTGTCCGGCAAGATTACTTTAACTGACGGCAGCGCGTACGGCTACCTGGTAGATAAAGCGGCCGGAACCTACGCCTAC
>JAKVKY010000046.1 GCA_022484685.1 Acidaminococcaceae bacterium
AGATTATCACTCCGGATCCTCGTAAATCCGGTACCGGTTTCACTTTCCTGTCCAGCGTGGTACAAGCTAAAGGCGACCAGGCTGCCTGGGATTATTTAAAGAAATTCAAAGCTAACGTGGCTCAGTTCACTCCCTCCGGCTTTACGCCCGCTCAAAAATGCGGCGCCGGCGAATATCTGATCACCGTTAACTTTATCTCTGACCAGAGCCTGGTTAGCAGGACTCACAAGATTGTCAGCACCACTTATAAGGATGCCGGCTGGAGCGTAGTGCCTGTTTCCAAACTCAAGAACAAGGCTAACGATGAAGTTGCCAAAGCCTTTATTGATTTCTGCCTGACCAAGGAAGCCGGCGAAATCATTAGCAAGACTACCAACGCCATCGCCTGCAACCCCGAAGTTACTGCTCCTGCAGGGATGAAACCTTTGAAGGATCAACCTTTGTTCAAAGCGTATGACTTTATTAAAGCCGGCGCTATCAAGACTCAGTTGACCGACAAGTTCTTCAGCCTGTAAGCACAGTTGCTCATTACACGAGGCCTGGGTTTTCCGGTTTAGTGTTACTTCCTTATCCCCGGCCGACCTGGTACGGGGATAAGGTTTTTTAATAATCAGTGTAGTGTAACTTGCCGCCGTGAGGCTGGTGGAGCTAGCGGCGCAGGCCACAACTACGACGAAGGAGTTTACCCATGAGCGAAATTGATACCGGTCATGAACAGACCGGCTGGCGTTCGGAACTAAAGCTGCTGCTAAGGGAACCGCCCCTGCTGATCAGCATCGTGGTGGTCTTTGCCATCTTTGGTTTCTTTATTATTTATCCCTTTTTTAAACTGTTGTTAGTACCTACGGCGGCGGATTGGATGAAGGCCCTGACGGGCAAGGAATTCATCCAGGCGTTTACCAACACGCTGCTGTCTTCCCTGGCGGCGACGACGACCGCCATCGTCATCGGTTTTATCTTTGCCTATGCTATCAACTACACGGACATGCCCTGGAAGCGTTTCTTCCAGATCGTGGCTTTACTGCCCACCATGGCGCCGTCCGTAGTTTCCGGCCTGGCCTTTATTATGCTTTTTGGCAGGCGCGGTTTCATTACCTGGAACCTGTTTCAGCTGAAGGTGGACCTGTACGGACCTTTTGGTTTGTGGGTGGTGCAGACCATCGCTTTCTTCCCCCTGGCTTATATCACCATTTCCGGTGTTTTAAAATGTATCAGTCCTAACCTGGAACTGGCGGCGCAGAATTTGGGCGCCAAAGGCTGGTACCTGTTTAGGACCGTGACCTTGAAGCTGGCCACGCCGGGTCTCGCCAGCGCCTTTTTGCTGGTGGCCATCAACAGCCTGGCTGACTTTGGTAACCCCATGTTAGTCGGCGGCAACTACCATGTGCTGGCTACGGAAGCCTACACCCAGGTGGTGGGCGCGTGGGATCTGCCCATGGGCGCCACGCTGTCCGTGTTCCTGGTAGTGCCTACGGTGCTGGTGTTCTTTGTGCAGCGTTACTACCTGGAAAAGAATTCTTACGTCACCGTCACGGGTAAACCGGTGGCCGGCCTGGTCCGCGTTACCTGCGGCCCGGTGGCAACCTGGTGTTTCTTCGCTTTTTGCATGGCTCTGTGTTCTGCCATCCTGATGATCATCGGCGTGGTGGTACTCTTCGCCTTTACGGAATCTTTCGGCACCAACTATGCCTTTACCATGAGCCACTTTGTGGAAGGCGTGCTGGAAGGCGGCGTCATGAAGAATTCCTGGATTGCGGCTATGGCCACGGCGGCGATTACCACGCTGTTCGGTATTGCTTTGGCGTTCCTCACGATCCGCAAACGTTTCCCGGGGCGGACCCTCATGGACTTTCTGGCCATGCTGCCGGTGTCCCTCCCCGGTACTTTTATCGGCCTGGCACTCATCATGGCCTTTAACAGCGACCCCTTCTCTTTGACGGGCACCTTGTGGATCATCATCATCGGCATGACCCTGCGGCAGCTGCCGGTAGGTTATCGCCAGGCGGTGTCCGGCTTAAAGCAGATTGATAAATCCCTGGAGCAGGCGTCTACCAACCTGGGCGCTACCAGTTTTGGCACCTTCAGGCATATCGTGCTGCCCATGCTGAAAAACGCTTTGTCCGTCAGCTTCGTCTATTCTTTCATGAAAGCCATGAACACCCTGAGCACGGTTATCTTCCTGGTTTCTCCGGAATGGAACCTGGCTTCGGTGAATATCATGAGTTTGTCGGATCACGGCTTTTTGGCTACGGCCAGCGCCACGGCGGTGGGCATGGTGCTCACTATCTTTATTACCTTTGGCGTGGTCAAGCTGATCATGCGGGACCAGATTAACATTTTCGATTTGTAAGGCGGCGCGGCGACAACGCAGGCGCAACAAGGTTGCGCAGGCTTAGCTGGCAGTACCGTTTAACGGGGAGAGCCCCAATTTAATGCAGCGGCGTAGCAGGTGCCGCAGAGGAGTGGTGAGCGTGCAAGAATTTGTATTGCAATTACAGGATATCAATAAATATTTTGGCAAGAACCACGTCATTCACGATGTGGAACTAAACATTCCCAAAGGTTCTTTCGTGACCTTTTTGGGACCTTCCGGCTGCGGCAAGACCACGCTGCTCCGGATGATCGCCGGCTTTTACGAGCCGGACGGGGGCCAGATCCTTCTTAACGGCCGGCGCATCGACAAGATGCCGCCCTACCAGCGCAACACCGCCATGGTGTTTCAGGAGTATGCGCTGTTTCCCCATATGAACGTGTACGATAATGTGGCTTACGGCTTAAAAGTTAAAAAGCTGCCGGCGGACGAGGTGAAGGCCAAGGTGGAAAAAGCTTTGGGCCTCATGCAGCTGGTGGGCATGGATAAACGTTTCCCCAACCAGCTGAGCGGCGGCCAGCAGCAGCGTGTAGCCGTAGCCCGGGCCATGGTTATGGATCCGGAAGCCTTGCTCCTGGACGAACCTTTGTCCAACCTGGATGCGAAACTGCGGGAAACGGTGCGGGTGGAACTGCGCCAGATTCAGCAACAGATGGGGCTGACCACCATTTATGTAACCCATGACCAGAGCGAAGCACTGTCCATGAGCGATTTGATCGTGGTCATGCGCAACGGCATCATTCATCAGACCGGCACGGCCCAGGAAATTTATTTTGAACCCAAGACGCCTTTCGTGGCGGATTTTATCGGCACTACCAATTTGCTCAAGGTGAAAGGTTTAGGCGACCGCAAAGTTCAGTATGGGGACGCCGTCATCGGCACCCATATTGATGTGAACGCGGGCCAGGATTATTCCGTCAGCGTGCGGCCGGAATGCCTGCACCTGTCCAAACAGGCTGTCCCCGGTCAGGTGAACGTGCAGGGCACCATCACGGAAAAGATGTTCTTAGGCGAAAAGGTCCGCTACTTTGTCAAGGATAAACTGGGCAAAGGCTGGATCGTGGATATTTTTGATCCCGGCAAAATTTTGCTGGACGGGGAAGTGTATATCTATTTCCCCCAGGAAAAAGCCTGGGTCATTGAAGGCGTGGACGCGGCGGCGAAAGTGATACCAGCGGTATGCTGAAACGTATCTGCAACGACTTTGTGGACGACATTACTCAAAACTAAAAAACAATCTACAATTTTTAAATCCCATCGCGGTTTTTAAGCTGCGGTGGGATTTTAATTATTATTATTTATGTTTCATTTTTCACATTTTAGGAGTATAATCTAAGTTTAATTTCTACGAAAATATATAAAAAAAGATAAATTAATATAAGTCTGATAGATATTCATCTTTGGATGACCCTTTTCCCCGTACACCCTGTCCGCCGGAGTCCGGCCCTACAGCAGCAAGAGAGGAAGTACTTATCATGAGTAAATCTAAAGCCAGAACAAGACTGGAAAAACATTTAGCCATAGGCATGGCATTGGTCAACGGGGCCAATACCTTTGCGCCTATGGCTCTTTTGTATGCCCGCCCGGATCAGGTCTTAGGGCGCCAGCAAAATTTGCCGGATAGTGAGCAGCCCGTAGCGGCACGCATCAGCGCCAGCCAGGACCGTAAACCGTATTCTGCGGCCGGACTGCAAAATCTGGCTTACAGCGCCATGAGTGCGCTGGATCATGCTGTCTTTGGTAAGGCGGAAGCATTTACCAGCGTGGTGGGCAGCGGCGGTACGACTAATTATGCTGTGCATGAACTAGTTGAAAACGGTACGCAAAATATTAATTCTGGCGGTATTGCTGATACTGTTAGTGTGTTTGAAGGCGGCACACAGATTGTTAATAAAGGTGGTCATACCATCAATGTAGAGGTAGTGAGCGGTGCCTGGCTGATTGTCAATAGTGGCGGCGTTGTTGATGGTGGAACTGTCCATAATGCAGTGGAAATTGTTAATGCCGGTGGTACCTCGAATCTTAGCGTCTATTATGTGCCTCTTGATCGTATTATGTACCAGCAAATTAGTGGCAGCAGGGCCTATAGTTATATCGCTACTATGAGTGCGGCTGCTTTTCTATCTGATAAAGGGAAGCTTACTCAATATGTTTATGACGGTGGCACCAGCATCGTCAAGTATAGCAATAATTGTAACCAAATTATTTCTGGTAGCGGCGCCTATGGTTCTTTTGGCTTGTTAGAGAATTATTGGGTAGGGAAAGGACAAGTTATTTCTAACGGCGGTACCGGTATTGTTGGTACCATGAGTTTGTCCCAACAGGTTATTAATGACGGCGCTTATGGCAGCGTTGGCGCCCTTGCGTATAGAGCCCATCAGACAGTCTCTGCCGGTGGTTCCGGCGATGTGGGTACTATAGGAGATGGCGGCTCTGATGATAATACTTATCAGGAAATCGCGTCCGGCGGTACCGGTTCGGCGCATATCGTTAGCGAATATAGTCAACAGAAGGTGTACGGCTATGGTACGATAGCTATCTTGAGCGGTGGTACCCAGCAGGTTAACGGCTATGGTACGATAGCTATCGTGAACGGTGGTACACAGCAGGTTAACGAGGGCACCGGCCTGATTGCTACGATGAGCAGTGGTACTCAGAATGTAGACATCAGTGCTTATGGCAGCATTGGTACCATGGACGCAGGTAAACAGGCGGTAACCCTTGGCAGCGGAGACATAGGTACCATGGAGAACGGCCTGCAGATTACCACCCTCGGCACAGTAGGTATCGGGACGATGAACAACGGCACCCAGAAGATAAGCCAGGGCGGTACCGGTACCATTACTGATATGTATGGCGGTACACAGCAAACATATTCTGAAGCACCTTCTGCACTGAGTTGGGTATATCCGAATATTGAAGCACGGGCAAATATTGGCATCATGCATGCCGGCACGCAGCTGGTTTATAGTAACGGCGTTGCCTCAATAGGCACCATGGAAAGCGGTCTGCAGCAGGTTTTCAATAGTGGGTCAGCCAGCATTACCATCATGAACGGCGGCCAGCAGGATATTTTTGCAGATGCTACGGGCACTGTGGAAACTATGAATGGCGGCACTCAGAATATCAGCAGCGGTGGCAGCGGCAGTGTTACCACTATGCTTGGCGGGACCCAGGACGTAAAAGGAAACGGCACCATTGAGTCCATGAGCGGCGGTACCCAGGATATTATCTCCGGCAGCGGTACTATTACTAATATGTATTCAGGCCGTCAGGAAATTGAGTCCGGTGCGTACGGCAGCATCACGACCATGAACTCCGGTTTGGGCATGCAGAATGTTTACTCCGGCGCTACGGGCAGCGTGACTACCATGAACGGCGGGCGGCAGGATCTGCTGAACGGCACCGGTCATATTGAGACGCTTAACGCTGACGGTATTCAGAGAATGTCCGGCAGCCAGGCTTACGGCAGCGTGACCACCATGAACGGTGGTACCCAGTTAATCTATTATGGCGCTACGGGCGACGTGGCTACCATGAACGATGGTATCCAGGACATCGGTGCAAACGGCGTGGGCAACGTGGATGACATGGAGGGTGGTACCCAGGATATTTATGGCACGGCGGTTTCCACTACGGTGGAGGGCGGTACCCAGATTTTGGAAAGCGGCGGCAAATTATCCCTGAATACTTTTGCCAGCGGCACACAAATTATTGCTTCTGGCGCCAGCCTGACGGCGGATGCCAGCGGTGCAGCTTTGTCCGTACAGGCGGCGGCTCTCAGCAAAGGTACGCAAATTGTACAGAGCGGCGGTACGGCCACGGGCTTTGACCTGACCGGTGCTAAGCAGGTTGTAGCCGGTCTGGCCGTAAGTACGACGGTGGACGCCGGCTTGCAGGATGTGAGCGGCGGTACGGCAGTTTCTACGACGATTAATCAGGGCGGCATGCAGGACGTGAATAATGGTACGGCAATTTCTACTACCATTAACGGCGGTACGCAAAACTTAAACGGCACAGCCACGGCAACTAATACCACTATTAACAGTGGAACGCAGAATGTGAACAGTGGGGCCATGGCTACCAGTACGACCATGCTTGGCGGCGTACAGAACGTGAATAGCGGAGCTAACGCTTCTGCTACAACAATCACCAGCGGTACGCAGAACTTAAATGGCGGCACTGCCGGGCAGACTACGTTAAATGCCGGTGGTGTGCAAAACGTGAATGCTGACGGTTGGGCGCTAGGAGCAATGATTTCTTCTGGCGGTACGCAGAATGTGAACAATAATGGTCAGGCGTGGGTGGCTGTTGTTAATGCCGGCGGTGTGCAGAACTTGAACAGTGGCGCCATCAGTCTCTTTGGAGTTATTAAGGGTGGTACCCAGAATGTAGCAGGCGGCGCGGCGAGCCAGTTAGTGACTATGAGCGGCGGCGAGTTGAACATTGCCCAGGATGGCTATGTGGAACTGGGCATCAAGAATGCAGGCGCTACCGATAGCTACGATGTGACCACCATGAATATCAACGGCGGTTACGTGGATGTAGGCGATATCACTCTGGACGGTTATTCTACGGCCGGTGATACTCTGAACATTACCAATTTGAACGGCAGCGGCAACTTTGGCATTAACACGGATGTGGCCGGCGGCAAGTCTGATACCATTAATATTGCTAACGCGACGAACAGTACGGCTAACACCATCACCGTCAACTACGATCCTTACTTTGATATTGCGGATACGGGTGCGGAGTTAAAAGGCACAACGATAGTAGCCACGGCGCCTGCGGGTGTTAAATTTACCACGGATAGTTCCGAGTACGGCCCTATCAGCTTTACGCCGACCTTGAGCCAGGACGCCAGCGGCAACTGGATCCTGACCGGTTATACGGAAAAGGCATCTGAGAATACTTTGACCGCGGTGGACACTCACGAGATCATGAACCAGGCCTGGTTTGCCACGGTGAACAGCCTCAGTAAACGGCTGGGCGATCTGCGGCAACATCAGCTGTACGCAGCCCAGGAGTTTGGTACCCGCAGCACCAGGACCGGACAGATGAATACCAAGGATGATGGCACCACCATTTCCCTGGCGACCACGCCGCTTTCACCTTCGGCGGACGACGGTATTTGGGCACGCTATCAGCGGGCCACGACCCAGGCTAACCGGGGCCGCATGGCAGAACTGAATGCTAATCTGCTACAGGTGGGTTACGATAAAGCCTTCAATGTGAAGAACGGCGTTTCCTATGTAGGTATCGCGGTGGATCATTTGAACGGCACCGGCGAGTACGAGCGGGGCAGCAGCAAAGTCAGCGGCAACAGCGTAGCCTTGTACAACACCTGGCTGGGTAACAAAGGCCATTACTACGATGTAATTTTGCGCCAGGGTAATTTCAACAACGATTACCACCTGACGGATCTGTCCAAGGTAGAAAGCACCGGCGATTACAATATCCAGGCTACCACCTTGTCCGGTGATTACGGTTTCCGGAAAGAACTAAAAGGCGGCAGCTGGTATGAACCTCAGGCCGAGTTGATTCTGGGACATCTGAGCAGCGCAGATTACACCACCAAGTATCGCTGGAAGAACTGGGATGTGCATGTGGACGCTACCAATCATTTCATTACCCGTTTGGGCATTGCGGCGGGCACGAAGATTAGTAACGGCAGCATTTACGGCCGCACCAGTTACTATCATGATTTTGGCGGCGCGGACAGCAGCATTACTTACGGCGCTTATGCCGGTGACCGGGCCGCTTTGCGTGACTGGGTAGAACTGACTGCGGGCGGCGAGTTCCAGTTAGACCGCAACCTGCAAGTCTACGGCGAACTGACCAAGTATTTAGGCGACCTGACCAACAATTTGAACGTCAACGTCGGCTTGCGTTGGAGTTTCTAAATTAGTTTAAAATAGGACCGGGGTAACTTTGTGCAGCACTATGCGGAGACAAAGTTGCTCCGGTCCGAGATTTTACCCGCTAAATAAAAAAAAACTCCCGGCGTAGCTTTAAAAGTTACGCTGGGAGTTTTGTATTTAAAAATTACTTTTTAATTTTTAGTTGTTCATCAAAATCTCGACCGCTATAAATAACGCGGATGATATCAACGACTAAACTTTCTTCGTCTATGGTGTAGAATACGAGATAATTATCTATAACCATTTTGTGTAGCGGTTTCTTGTTCCACTCATTACTGACATAAGTTGCAAAACGTCTGGGCAATTCGTCAAGTTGCAGGACGCTTTTTTGCAGCCGCCGGATTAATCGCTTAGCTGTAGCTGGCGCCGAAAGCTTAAAGGCAATATACTCATAGATGTTAATAAAATCTTCAGCGGCTGCCTTGGTTAAGTTAACCTTATAACTCATATGCGAAAATCCTTGTTCATTTTAGCAAAAGATTCGGCAGCTAAAGTTACCCGTCCGTTTTCATGATCATCGTAACCCTTGGCTAATTCTTGATTCAGTTCTGTTTCAGAAAGGGAAGCTGCAGCAATTGGTTTGGAAATATTTTTCCGTACATCAAAAGGCAGACCTCCTACCATTAAAGATTTATGAATAAAAATATTGATAGCATCAGCCGTGGTGATACCAAACTCAGCAAAAAGACGCTCAGCTTTTTCTTTGATAGCTGGTTCCATGCGG
This sequence comes from Acidaminococcaceae bacterium, assembly GCA_022484685.1. Taxonomy (GTDB): domain Bacteria; phylum Bacillota; class Negativicutes; order Acidaminococcales; family Acidaminococcaceae; genus JAKVKY01. The sequence continues at coordinate 9,017 of JAKVKY010000046.1, forward strand.
ACATTAATGCAAGCTGTTTTAGACATCATAACACCTTCTTTCGTTACTAATTATAATATATTTAAAGATAATATGCAACGAAATGATACGAAATGATACGAATTCCCAGTGTAGCTCTAAAAGTTGGTCAATTGTAGTCTGAAACTACATTTTGTATTTCAAGATGCCAACTTTGAAAATAGAAACAACTTTTTGCAATTGAAAATCTTGTTTTGTAATCTAAAATCTATTTTTGTAATCCAAATTTCCCAAACCTTTACTTTTTTGAGACTTTGTGCCTATAATAGCGTTACAGATTCCTAAGATAACTCAAGACAAACAGAGGTCAATTCTCTCTCGGTTTTTTGTAATCGGAGAACCCACCCCTGCTAACAGCTATCTGGTTTTGGCTGGCGGTCTTTGCTTTAGGAATTACTTTGTGAGAAGACTTGGTTTAAGCAAGATGTTACCGGCGATTACCGGAAAACATCCCAGTTTATGAGCCAGTTCTTCCCCATAGTAAAAGCTGAACGCCTCGTATGGGCTACGGTCGTTCAGCTTTTTTCTTTTGTAAGAATTAATATGGCTCATCATCTTAAAAATATCATCCTGAGCTAGGTCGTTCATGGAAGTTCCCTTGGGTATAACACGGCGGATAAGTTCGTGGTTCACCTCAATGGAACCTTTCTGGTACGGTCTACCGGGGTCGCAATAAAATATCCTGGTCCTGCGGATATGGTCTTTGGTATATTCTATTTCCTTAGGGTTGGAGAATTCACTGCCGTTATCCGTCAGGATAACAGGGAACAAGCGGCAAAAGTCATCCTTTCCCAAATAGTTGTACAAGATGTTAAAGAGATCAATCACAGACTTAGATGTGTTAGCGTCCCGTAGGAATGCTAACATAAAACTAATCTCTACAAAATGTATGGTCAGCAGGACCTTGCCGCCTCTGCTGCCTATCACAGAATCCATCTGGACGGGTTTGATGTCTGGATGCTCATCCATGAACTTTAAGAAATCCTGGTAGTTTCTTTCTAGGCGACAACCTCTGTCTACCTTGAATTCAGGGTTCTTATATCTTTGTCGAAACCTTACCCGTCTTGGCAAATCAATGTTCCGGACGTCTAGCAGGCAGGCGTCTATGTAGTTGTAGAGGGTTTTCTCGCAGCACATAATCTCATCCACATGGTTCTGGTAAACATGGTGGACAGACTGCCCTTGTTTCAGAAGAGGCGTAATCAACCTGTTTATCCTATCAAGTTCCCTCTCGTTAGACAGGATGCCGCTTCTGGCCTCAGAGATGTTTTTTAGTGCCAGGGACTGGGCATCTGCAGGATCATAAATTTTCTTCTTTAACGTACATTTTCCTAAACTAGAACAGGCATTGCAAACGTAAGGCGGTTTTAACAATGCCAGACAGATTTCTTCCGTAAATTGGGAGCAGTTATTGTTGCACAAAGGACAGATACTGCATTTGTAAGCAGAAGGATGAGCGCAGCTTTTTTCGCCACAAACCTGTTTTAATTTGCAAACCATCCGCTTATGGCAGGTATTGTATGGGTAACCAGGTCTGCCGGTCTTTTTTTCGTAAGCATACTTCTTAATTTCTTTGGCAATAGTAGAACTGCTCTTACCTACAGCTTTAGCAATTTCTGTAAATGTTGCGCCGTCATTAACGAGACGGGCAATAGTTAGTCTTTCTTCATAAGTTAGAAATTTAGACATCGCGGTTCCTTTCTAACCGCCAGCAGAGATATCATAACATAAAAATAGAAGCCCAACTTTATGTTGGACTTCTGCCAAAATATTTGTAACACAAAATTCCAGGTTAATATTTGAGTTAGTTTTTACAGGCTTTTTTAAAATTCAAGTAGATTTTCAAATTACAATTGAGGATTTA
>JAKVKY010000047.1 GCA_022484685.1 Acidaminococcaceae bacterium
CCGTACCGTAATGGTCCAGATGGTCGTTCTCGATGTTGGTGATGACCGCCAGGTACGGATTAAACTTTAAGAAGGAACCGTCACTTTCATCGGCTTCCGCCACCACATACTCGCTGTGGCCGTTACGGGAATTGCCGTGCAGACTGGCTACCTCGCCGCCGATGACCACCGTGGGATCCACGCCGGCTTCTGTTAAAATAACAGCCGTCATAGCGCTGGTGGTACTTTTACCGTGGGCGCCCGCTACCGCGATACCTTTTGCCTGGTTGAGGATATGGGCCAGCACATCGCTGCGGTGCAGCACGGGAATATTCTTAATCTTGGCTGCAATCAGCTCCGGATTATCCGGATGGATAGCCGTGGACACTACCACCGCCTCCGCCTCGTCAATCTGGGAAGCCTTGTGGCCGATAAAGATCTTGGCGCCCGCCGCCCGCAAAGCCCCGGCCATATGCCCGCTGGCCAGGTCGCTGCCCGTCACGTTATAACCGCGCTGCACCAGCACGTAAGCCAAACCGCTCATGCCGGCACCGCCGATACCTATAAAATGTATGTTCCTATATTTTGCCGCTTCCATCCGCATTCCTCCATCAAGCCTGCACTAATGCCAAGGCCTGTCTGGCGATTTCCTTAGCCGCCGTGGGTTTACCCGCCGCCTGGGCCGCTTTCTTCATCGCCTGCAGGTCTTCTTTTTTAATCAACAGCTGTTCGATATGTTCCAGCAGGGCCTCGCCCTGTAAATCCTTATCCAGGATCACCTGGGCCGCGCCCTTGGCTTCCAGGGCCCGGGCATTAAATTCCTGGTGGTTAGCCGTCGCATAGGGATAAGGCACCAGGATGGACGCCACGCCCCGGGCGGTCAGTTCCGCCAGGCCGATAGCGCCGGCCCGGAAGACAGCTAAATCCGCCGCCGCCAGGGCCAAAGGCATATCATGCAGATAGGCCTTGATGATGATATTATCTTTAAAACCGCCCCGGGCGGTTACTTCCTGCATATAGGCGTCAAAATTATTGGTGCCGGTAGAGTGCAGCACCTGCACATCATCCCTGCCGGAAAGCGCCTTTTCCACCTGGAGCATGGCCTTGTTCATGGAAGCCGCCCCCAGGCTGCCGCCGGCAACCAGGATGGTCTGCTTGCGGGGATCAAGCTTAAAAGTCTTGACCGCTTCCTCCCGGGTAGTCTTTAAAATATCTTCCCGGATAGGATTGCCGGTAAAGACCTTCTCCGCCTTACCGTTAAAAAATTTGGCCGCTTCGTTATAACCCAAAAAGATTTTCTTGACAAAATGAGACAGGATCCGGTTGGTCACCCCGGGCAGGGCGTTCTGTTCCTGCACGCAGGTAGGAATCCCCCTAAGCGCCGCCAGCATCACGATGGGGCCGCACACATAACCGCCGGTGCCGATGACCAGGTCCGGTTTAAATTTGTTGAGCAGCGTATAAGCGCCGCTGCAGCCGGTGCAGAGCTTAAAGACGGATTTAAAAGTATCCAGGCTCAGACTGCGTTTGAAGCCGGCCACATCAATAAATTCCAGGGGATAACCATAGCGTGGTACAATATCTTTTTCCATACCGTGCTCCGTACCCACAAACAAAATTTCTGTCTCGGGCCGCAGGGCACGAATCTGGTCCGCAATGGTCAGGGCCGGATAAATATGCCCGCCGGTGCCGCCGCCAGATAAAATCACTTTCATCAGGTCACAGATCCTTCCTCGTTCAACATTTGTAGTACCTGTACATCGCGGTAATACTGTCAAATTATACTTTTTTTAGGCGAATATGGCAAGTACCCTTAGTGGGGCAGTGCCAGCACCATCTTTTTGAAGACCCGGCCCCGTTCCGGATAATTATGGAACATGTCGTAGGAAGAGCAGGCAGGAGACAGCAGGACCACCTGGGGCTCGTGGGCCAGCTCGTAAGCTTTGTCCACTGCCGCCTGGAAGCTGTCTACCAGCACGATGTTCTTCACCCCGGCCGCAATGGCTGCCTCATTAAAACGGGCCTTGGCCTCGCCTAAAAGGATGAGCACGTCCGTCTTCTCCCGGATCAGTTCCATCATGGGCTGTAAATCCGTCATTTTATCATGGCCGCCGGCCAGGAGCACGATATGTCCCTTGGGGAAAGCTTCCAGGGCCTTCACGGTAGAATCGGTGTTGGTGGCCTTGGAATCGTTATAGTAAGGCACACCTTTAATAGTAGTAATATATTCGATGCGGTGTTCCAGGCTCTTAAAAGTCTTCAGCACCTGACGCATGTTAGCCAGGGTTACGCCGGCAAAAAAGCCGCAGGCGATGGCTGCCAGCACATTTTCTTCGTTATGGCCGCCAAAGATCAGCATCTCATCCTTATGGCAGACCACCTGTTTCTTGCCCTGCCAGCTGATGATGAAGTTGCCGTCCTGCATATAGATGCCGTTCTCTAAAACAGCCTTACGGCTGAAATAACACAAGGTGCCGTGGGTCAGCTTGCCCCAGGTCCGCACCTCCGGGTCATCGTAGTTCAGCACCGTATAGTCACTAGCGTCCTGCCGGGCAAAAATCTTTTTCTTGGCCTCGGCGTACGCCGCCAGGGTATGGTGCCGTTCAATATGGTCCGGGGTCAGGTTTAACATCACCGCGATCTTGGGTTTAAACTCCTTTACCCCTTCCAACTGGAAGCTGGAAATTTCCGCCGCCAGCCAGCTGTCCTTATCCAGACCCCTGGCTTCCTTGGACAGGGCCAGGCCGATATTGCCGCCCACCGCCGTCTTGACCGGTAAAGTTTTAAAGAACGCACCCACGATACTGGTCGTAGTGGTCTTACCGTTAGTACCGGTAATCGCGGCCATCTTGCCGGGATAGTTCCGGTACGCCAGTTCCACCTCGCTGATAACTTCCACCCCGCATTTTTGGGCCGCCACCACCGGCGCATGGTCGATGGGCACGCCCGGCGACAGCACGATCAGGTCCACCTGGGGCAGCAATTGGTTAATGCCGCCGAAGACGATCCGGCCGCCTTTATGCACAAAGGCCTCCTTGTCAAAACCGGGAGCCAGTTCCCGCTCCTTATCGTCATACAGAAGTACCTGCCTGCCCTGACGCTGCAATTCTTCCGCCGCGCCGCAACCACTAATACCTGCTCCGTATACCAGCACCATTTTTGCCGTTGCCATGATGACTGCCACCTTTCTGTGTAACCTGCCGTTATAACTACGTACTTACGCCTTAAATTTAGGGAACTGTAATTTTTAAGAAAGCTTGAACTGATAGTCAAAACATAAACTTAGCTGCCGGACGCCGGTCTTGCTAGCGCCAGTTATGCAGTACCGGCCACAAGGCTAAGACCACGCCCAGCACCGACGCCACAAAGCTGACAGCCGTAAAGACTGCGACCACCTTGGTTTCCCGCCAGCCCCCCAGCTCAAAATGATGATGGATGGGAGTCATGCGGAAGATACGCTTGCCGCCTGTATGTTTAAAGTACGCCACCTGGATAATGACCGAAGCCGCTTCCAGGACGTACACCAGACCTACCACGATCAGCAGCAGCTCCGTATGGGTTAGCAGCGCCAGAGCCGCTACCGCGCCGCCCAGGGCCAGGGAACCTGTGTCCCCCATGAACACCTTGGCGGGATAATGATTATATAATAAAAAGCCGATGCAGCTGCCCAGCACCGCTACCGCCAAAGTAGCCAGGGAAGCCGGCCCCAAAATCAGGGCGATGCAGAAATAAGCAAAGAAGACCGGCAGGCTCACGCAGCTCACCAGCCCGTCCAGGCCGTCCGTCAGGTTCACGGCGTTGGTAGTACCCACCAGCACCAGCACTGCCAGCACATAGTAGCCCCAGCCGATATCCCAGATGATGGATGTACCCGGCAACCAGAGGATTTCCCGGATCATGTTGCCTTTATACGTCACATACGCCAGCACGATGAGCGCCAGTAAGATCTGCAGGGCAAATTTCTGCTTGGCGGTCAGGCCCAGGTTCCGTTTCATGACTACTTTAATATAATCGTCCAGAAAACCGATTAAACCGTAGCCCAGCGTTAAAAGCAGCGCCACGATAATCTCCGGCGCCAGCTGGCACCAGCTTAAAACCGAAACCAGGATGCCCAGGAAAATCATGATACCGCCCATGGTAGGCGTACCACTTTTCTTCTGGTGGCTGGCCGGACCTACGTCCCGGATGCTCTGGCCAAATTTCAGCCGGTGCAATAAAGGGATAAAGACCGGTCCCAGCACTGCCACGATGAGGAAAGACTCTGCCAAAGCTCCCAGGAATCTCAGTTCCACCGCGTTCATGCCTGCACCCCGTCTCCCTGTCTAAACACTAAATTTACCAAGGCATCCACCCCCATGGCGTGGGAACCTTTTAACAACACGATATCACCGTCCCGCAGCAGCTTTTTCAAGTTGGCCGCGGCTTCGTCCCGGTCCAGGCAGATATAGGTCTTACCGCCCAGGCGGGCAATTTCCTCGCTGATGAAGACGGCTTCCGTACCGTAAGTCAGCACCAGGTCCGTCTTTTCCCGGACGGCGATGGCGCCTACCTGCCGGTGCAGGTCCGCCGACTCGTCCCCCAGCTCCAGCATATCCGCCAGTACCGCAATGCTGCGTCCCTGGCCGTAACTGCTGTTTTTCAGTTCATGCAAAGTTTTCAGCGCCGCTTCCATGGAAGCAGGGCTGGCGTTATAGGCATCGTTAATTACCGTGTACATGCCAAAGTGTAAAATTTCCTGGCGCATCCCGGTAGCTGCCGCCTGATTTTTCAAAGCCGCCGCCGCGTCCTTCAGGCTCACGCCCAGATGTCTGCCCACGGCGATAGCCGCCAGGGCGTTCATCACGTTGTGCTCACCAATCTGCGGCAGTTCCACCGGGGCAAAATCGCCGCCGGCGCTTTCAATGCAGGTAAAGTCGCTGCCTTCCGCCGTAATTTTCACGTCATCCGCCCGGTAATCGTCCTGATGATGCAGGCCAAACCAGCTGACGCCTACATGCAGCTTGGTTTCCATGGCCCGTACCAGGGGCTGGTCCCCGTTCAGGACGGCAAAACCGTCCCGGGGCAGATTCTCCAGGATCTCGCTCTTGGCCCGGGCAATATTTTCCACGCTGCCCAGAAGGCCGATATGGGTGGTACCCACGTTGGTGATGACGGCAATATCCGGATGCGCGATAGCGCACATGGCCTTAATCTGGCCCAGGCCGCGCATGCCCATCTCCACCACGGCAATCTCGGTTTCCGGTTGAATCTTTAATAAAGTCTTGGGCAGGCCCACCTCGTTATTAAAGTTGGCCTCGGTCTTGACTACCCGGTACTTGGCGCTAAGCACAGCCGCTACCATATCCTTGGTGCTGGTCTTACCGTTAGAACCGGTAATGGCCACCACCCGTAAATTTTTAAAGCTCTGCCGGTACGCCCGGGCAATATCCTGATACCCTTTTAAGGTATCGGCGACCGTGATCACCGCCACGCTGTCCGCTACGGTTACCGGTTGAGACACCAGCACACCTGCTGCGCCTAAAGCCACAGCCTTGGTCACATAGGCATGACCGTCAAATTTTTCGCCGCTCAGGGCGACAAACAGCTCGCCCTTTTTCACGGTACGACTGTCGGTGCTCACCCCTGTAAACTCCAGGCTGCCCGTATAACTACACTGTCCCCGGGTCGCTGCTACTACCTGTTGTAAAGAAATCATGACTATCTATCCTTCCAATATTCCTGGACAACTTCCTTATCATCAAAATGGATGGTCCGGTCTTTTAAAATCTGGTAATTCTCATGGCCCTTGCCGGCAATCATGATCACATCCTGAGGCGCCGCATGAGCCAGGGCATAATTAATGGCTTCCCGCCGGTCCGTGAGTTTGGTCACGGTCTTACCTGCCGGCACCTTGGTCAAGGCGGTCTCAATCATGGCAATAATCTTTTCAGGGTCCTCCGTACGGGGGTTATCCGAAGTCACCACCAGGTTATCCGCCAGTTCCAAAGCAATGGCGCCCATGATGGGACGCTTCTTATTGTCGCGGTCGCCGCCGCAGCCAAAGACTACCCACAGTTTACCTTGGGTGATGCTGCGCGCCGTCTTCAAAACATTTTCCAGACCGTCCGGCGTGTGGGCATAGTCCACGATCACCGTATAAGGCTGGCCTGCTTCCACCAGCTGGAACCGGCCGGGCACGCCGGCAAAACCGTCCAGCACGCTGACGATAGTCTCCCGGTCAACTTTCTCCGCCAGCATAGCGGCCACGCAGCCCATGACGTTATACACATTAAACTCGCCCGTGATCTTTAACAGTAAATCCATCTCGCCTGCGGGGGTGTGCAGGTTCAGATGCATCTCTTTCGCTTCCACCTTAAAGCTCAGGGGATAGACATCGTTCTCCTTACCCTTGCCGTAGGTTAAGATCTTCGTCCTGGTTCTCTTTTCCAGGATGGCGCTACTGGGATCGTCACTGTTAAACACCGCCGTCTTATTGGGCTTACGGCCTTCGTGCAGATGCTGGAATAAGAGTCCCTTGGCGTCCCGGTAGTTTTCCATGGTCTTATGGAAATCCAGGTGGTCCTGGGTAATATTGGTCAGCACCGCCGTATCGTACTCAATCCCCGCTACCCGGTTCAGGGCCAGGGCGTGAGAGGAAACTTCCATGACCACATAATCGCAGCCGGCCTGTTGCATCCGGTAGAGGAACTTTTGCAAATCCACCACGTCCGGCGTGGTATTATGGCTGACGATACAGTCGTCGTTAATCATGATGTTGATAGTACCGATCAGGCCCACCTTATGGCCGGCCTGACGCAGGATCAGCCGCATGATGTTGGTACTGGTGGTCTTGCCGTTGGTGCCGGTGACGCCGATCATCCGCATGGCCTTGCCGGGATAATCATAAAAATACGGGGTGATAATCTCCATCGCCGCCCGGGTATCCGCAACCTTAAGCAGGGTCAGACCTGCCGGCACCTCCGCCGGGATAGTCTGCACCAGGGCCGCTACCGCCCCCTGAGCCGCCGCCTTCGCCAGATACTGATGTCCGTCCACGCGGGCGCCTACCAGGCAGATAAAGAGACTGCCCGGCTGTACGACCCGTGAATCCGCCGTCAAGTCGGTAATCGTCCGGTCCACCTTGCCCAGGACCTGTACACCGGGTAACATTTTTACCAGTGCCGCCAGTTGTTTTTCCATGAATCTTCGACCCCCAAACTGAAAGGGCAGCCCAAGTTGCAGGCTGCCTCTTAAAAATATATTTTATTATACCATAATAATCTTTAAAAGGCTATGAATTTATGAAGATTTCCTCACAAAGCCCCGGGCCTTTTAATGTTATTTTGCCTTCACGTAAATATTACTGCGCGCCACACTCATCCCCAGCTGTTTTTCCGCAATCTGGGTGATGCGTTCCGGTTCCTTCAGTTTTTCTACCTCAATCTTCAGTTCGCTGTTCTTCATGATGAGCTGCGCCTCCTGCTGCTGCAGGTTGATCAGGGTGGCGCCGGTACGTACCAGGGTCTCGCTGCGCACCACCGCTGCCGCATACATGGCCAGGATGACCACGACACTGACAAAGAGCCTGCGGCGGAACAGTTTATAGTTCTGCTTCCTGACAGGCTTGTGTAACCGGCGGGGCACCTTCTGAATCTCAGGTTCCGCCTTACGCCAGGGTCTGGCAACCTCTGCCTCGTACTCATATGCTCTTGCTGGCATCATGTTTCTCAACGTCCTTTACTGATAATTTTCCGGACCTTACTACTGTCTTCTTTATAATTTCTCGGCAAACCGCAGCCGGGCACTCCGTGAGCGCGGGTTTTCCTCTTGTTCGGCACTGCCGGGAACGATGCTGCCGGGTTTCTTAATCACTTGGGTGCGCCCGCACACGCATGGCAGGTTCGGCGGGCAGATACAACCTTTAAACAACTCGTTTAATTTTTGTTTGACGATGCGGTCTTCCAGGGAATGGAAGGTGATGACGCCTAACCGTCCTCCGCTCTTCAGGCACCCTACCGCATCTTCTACCACCTGGCCTAAGATGTTCAGTTCATCGTTGACCTCGATGCGCAGCGCCTGGAAAGTTTTCTTGGCCGGATGATGGCCCTCCCGGCGTACGCCTTTAGGAATAGCTTTCTTGATGACGCTGACCAGTTCCAAAGTGGATGTTAGCGGTTTTTCCTGCCTGGCAGCCACGATAAACTGGGCGATGCGTTTACTCCAGCGTTCCTCGCCGTACTTGTAGATAAGCTCGGTCAGCCTTTCTTCGCTGTAAGTGTTGACCACCTGCGCCGCGGTGAGCTTGCCGCTCTGGTTCATGCGCATGTCCAGGGGACCGTCCTGCATGTAGGAGAACCCCCGCTCCGGCGTATCCAGCTGGTAGGAAGAAACTCCTAAATCAAAGAGGATGCCGGTGACTTGTTCTATCTGTAACGACTGTAAGATCTGTTTTAGTTCCTTAAAATTGCCTTTGACCACCCGTACCTGACAGGGCGCCGCTTGTAATCTTACCTGGGCGGCCGCTAGCGCATCCTCATCCTGATCGATGCCCACCAGAAGACCTTGCGGCGTTAAATGCTGAGCCAGCGCCAGGGAATGCCCCGCCCCACCCAGGGTACAGTCCACGTAAATCCCGCTGGGGTCGGTGAGCAGCCAGTTAATAGTTTCCGGAAGCAGCACGCTTTTATGTACAAAGTTCATGATGCACCTTAGATGCCCAGGTCGGTCAGCTTCTCAGCCAACACCTCGGCAGATTCCTGCGTATACGTATGCCAGCGTTCCGCAGCCCAGATCTCGGCCCGGTTGCCTACACCTACGATCACCACGTCTTTGGCAATACCGGCATGCAGCCTCAGCAAAGGCGGCACCATCACCCGGCCCTGCTTATCGCAAGTGCCTTCGGTGGCTCCGGCAAAAAAGTAACGGCGTAAATCCCGCGCTTCCTTCTTGGACATAGGCAGGGCATTCAGTTTGGCTTCAAACAGCTGCCATTGTTCTTCATCATAGACGAACAGGCAACCATCCAGGCCTTTGCTGATGTAAAAAACTTTACCCAAAGCCTCGCGCAGCTTGGCAGGCATGAAGAGACGGCCTTTTTCGTCCAGGGTATGCTGGTACTCACCCATCAACATTTGCCGTTCCTCCCTTTTCTACCACTTTACACCACTTTTCCCCATTATAGCCCCTAAACCAAGAAAAAGCAAGGTATTTTTCAGTTATCTGTAAATTTTTTCTTCACACTCTTTTTACAAGTCTGGCCGCTTCTTCCTCTTCATCTTTTTGAAAAACAGTGTTATAATGACTTCATCAATTTTGAGAATGAGGTGAAAATAATGGAAAAGATTACTAAAGATAGCGGTATCATTGATGCCGTACAAAACCATCCCGAGATCATGGAAGTATTTGCCAAGCATGGTTTAGGCTGCGTAGGCTGCATGGCCGCTCAGTTTGAAACTATCGGCGAAGGCGCCGGCGCTCATGGTCTGGACGTAGATGCCCTGATTGAAGACATCAACGCCTGCATCGCTGCCAACGAAAAATAAGACGGTTTCCCGGAAGGCTTCCCCCAGCGGGAAGCCTTTTTTACTTGACAAATATACCTACCAGGGGTATATTAAGGACAGCAGATAAATACCCCACCCGGGTATCAGAAAAGGAATGAGAAGCATGACGAAGAATTTAGCTCCGGACAACTGTCCGGAATGCAGCAAAGAATGCAACAGCTGTGTCAAACATAAACACCGGGAAGGACAGGAATACCAGCACCTGCTCTCCCGCCTAAACCGTATTGAAGGCCAGGTCCGCGGGGTGCGCAGCATGGTGGAGACCGACCGCTACTGCGTGGATATCCTGACCCAGGTCAGCGCCATCCAGTCCGCCCTAAACGCCTTTAACAAGGAACTGCTGGCCCAGCATATCAAAAGCTGTGTGGTGGACGACATCCGGGCCGGTAAGGAAGAAGTGGTGGACGAACTGGTCGTCACCCTGCAGAAATTGATGAAGTAATCCGTCCCTTTCCCGGACCGTGTCAACTTTTAGTGTACCGGGTGCCACAGCTAGCCTGCTCCGGTACTCAGTTAGGAACGTATCATGAAGCAAGAAAAATATTTAATCACCGGCATGAGCTGCAGCGCCTGCTCCAGCCGGGTGGAAAAAGTTACCTCCCGTCTGGCAGGCATGCAGCAGGCTTCGGTAAATTTACTGACGCACAGCATGCAGGTAACTTATGATGAAACCAAATTAACGCCGGACCAGATTTGTCAGGCGGTAGCTGACGCCGGTTATGGCGCCAGTCCGAATCCTGGTTCCCTGGGTGCGGCGGCGCCTGTGGCAACGTCTGCTTCCGCCGGCAGGTCGGCAGGAAAAATGCCTGCTGCCGCTCCTACGGCTGTCAGCCTGGCCGCAGCGGAAATGTCCGCCTTAAAACGGCGGCTCCGTTACTCCCTGCTCTTTTTAGTGCCGCTGCTGTACATAGCCATGCATACCATGCTGACCCGTTTCGGACTGCCGGTGCCGTTTTTTATCCGGAACTGGTTCGACGGCACGGCTAATGCTTTCGTCTTTGCCTTCACCCAATTTTTACTGGTCCTGCCCCTTTTGTATCTCAACCAGCATTTTTACAGCGCCGGTCTGAAAAATT
>JAKVKY010000048.1 GCA_022484685.1 Acidaminococcaceae bacterium
CATGGTCTGCTGCAATTCTTTCTTGAAACCAAAAATCCGTTGGGGTTTGCCGCTGACGGTGCTCTTGCTCAGACGCAAAAAATCTTCCAGCAGCACGCCGGGAACTTCCTCCGGCGTCTGGAAGGATAAGAAGATGCCTTTGCGGGCCCGCACATCGGTTTTGGCGTGGGTCACATCCTCGCCGTTAAAACACACGCTGCCGCTTGCCACTTTATAGGCCGGATTGCCCATGATCACATTCATGAGGGTGGACTTGCCGGCGCCGTTCGGTCCCATCAGCACATGGGTCTCGCCGGCCTTAATCTCTAAATTCAGTCCCTGTAAAATTTCCTTGCCGTCCACGCTGGCGTGGAGGTCCTGTACTTGTAATAAAGCTGCCATCTTGCGCACTCCTTTGTAAATTTAGGCCGGCGTCTTCGCAGCGCCGCTTAATTTTAGGTTTTTTAATTTCTACTTATTTACTATGATTTAATGATAGCAAACTTGTAGGAATTTTGCAAGAGGCCTTTGTGAAATTCCTGTGACGAACTGGCAATTAACTTTTACCTTGGTCAACGGCACAAGTCGTGACGAAAATTATCTGGCCGCAGTCACAAAAAAACAGGCGCGCCTTTTTCAGGTACGCCTGTTAGTTATAAATTTTAAATTTTGACGACGTCTTGTTTACGTCAGCAAGTTGGCGGCGCCGCTTATTTTTTCTTGGGTACGGGAATCACATCGCAGCCCATATACTGGCGCAAAACTTCCGGCACGATGACGCTGCCGTCTTCCTGCTGGTAGTTTTCCAGGATGGCAGCTACGGTACGGCCTACGGCCAGACCACTGCCATTCAAAGTATGTACGAATTCGGGTTTGCTTTTGGCGTCCCGGCGGAAACGGATGTTAGCCCGGCGCGCCTGGAAGTCTAAGAAGTTGGAGCAGCTGCTGATTTCACGGTAGCAGTTGGATTGCGGCAGCCACACTTCCAGATCGTAGGTGGTGGCGCTGCTGAAACCGATATCGCCGCTGCAAAGGCGGACCACATGATAAGGCAGCTTTAAAAGCTGCAGGCATTCCTCGGCATCCGCGGTCAGAGAATCCAGTTCTTTCCAGGAATCTTCAGGCTTGGTAAATTTAACCAGCTCCACCTTGTTGAACTGATGCTGACGGATGAGGCCGCGGGTATCTTTACCGGCGCTGCCGGCCTCCGCACGGAAGCAGGCGGTATACGCGGTGTAATGCAGGGGCAGATCCTCGCCCTTCAAAATCTCGTCCCGGTGCAGGTTGGTCACGGGCACCTCGGCGGTAGGAATCAGATAGTAATCCAGATTTTCCAGCTTGAACATATCTTCAGCAAACTTGGGCAGCTGGCCGGTGCCGATCATGCTGTCCTTGTTGACGATAAAGGGCGGGAAAAATTCAATATAATCCTGTTTCTGGGTGTGCAGGTCCAGGAAAAAGTTAATGACGCTGCGTTCCAGACGGCTGCCTAAACCTTTGTAGACGGCAAAACGGGCGCCGCTGATCTTGTGGGCCCGGTCAAAATCCAGGATGTCCAGCTTGGTGCCGATATCCCAGTGAGCCTGCGGTTTAAAAGTAAACTTGGTAGGCTCGCCCCAGGTACGGACCACGGGGTTATCCTTATCGCTCTTGCCCAGAGGTACATCGTCCGCCGGCATGTTAGGAATGGTCAGCAGAATTTCTTTCAGGCGGGCTTCCACGCTGCGCAGTTTCTCGTCGTCAGCGTTAATCTTGGCGCCCATCTCCCGGACCTCGGCCTGTTTGGCCGCCGTATCCTGGCCGGCTTTTTTCAGCTGGCCGATTTCCTTGGAAATATTCGTACGCTGGCTCTTTAAGCCTTCCACCTGCTGGGTAATTTCCCGGCGCTGTTTATCTAACGCCAAAAACTCATCCAGATTCAGGTTGCCGTTACGCTTTTTCACTGCTGCAATTACTTTTTCCGGATTATCCCGGACAAACTTCATGTCTAACATCTTCTGTGCCTCCAATAGTCAACCATTATTAATTTATTATATCGCAGGGCCGCCTGCCGCGCAACTTGTTTTCGCCTGCGGCGCCAAAAAAGAGGACTGCCGTGAAGCAATCCTCTTCTAATTTCTGGTTGGGCAAAATTTTGCCACCGCCAAATTTTCAGTTTAGCGTTTCTTGGGGCGCCGTTCTCAGTAACACTTGCTCCAGCCGCAGCTCTTGCAAATATTGCAGCCGCCTTCAAAGGTTAAAGGCTCGCCGCACTGGGGACAGAACATACTTTCCTTCACCTTGGCCACGGCCTTGGGCTTAGCCGTCACTTTGACCACGGGGGCGTTGTGCGTAGCTTCTTCCCGCTGCGCGATCTCCGCCTGGACCTCGTTGTACATTTCCAGAAGGGCGTTGCCGACCGCCATGGGGCAGCAGCTGCCTTTACTGGTATCGCCCCGGGTAGCGCGCCGTACCGAATAGGACGGGCAGTTACCGGTGCTGTTCAGCTGGTCCACGATGGTGTAAATATCTACGCCGGCGCGGGCCGTGACGCTGATCATACGGCTGAGGCCGATCATAAAGTTGTTGCAGCCGCCGGTGCTGCCTTTACTTAAAAAGGCTTCCAGCAGCGCGCCGTTAGAGGGATCGAAGAAAGCTACGCAGTGCAGGCTGCCGCAGCCGGTCATCAGTTTCTTCTTCTTGCCTACCACGTCGTCGGTGACGCTGACAATCTCGCCCCGGCCCAAGCCTTCGCCGGCTACCGGCGTGGTGTGCTTATTAGCATCCGTATCCAGGATCGGCGCCCGTTTGCAGCCGTCCCGGAACATGGTCACGCCCTTGCAGCCGCTCTCGTACGCCAGCATGTACATGTTTTCCGTATCCTTCACCGTAAAGCTGTTGGGTACGTTCACCGTACTGCTGATGCTGGCATCGATATGTTTCTGCCAGGCGCCCTGCATGGCCAGACGTTGTTTGTAATCCAGCGTCATGGCGGTCACAAAATACTCAGGCAGCTTGCTGTCGTCCTTAATATTATGAGCCTTCATGAATTGCTCCACGATGGGCGTATAAATCTTGTAGTACACATCCGCTGCATGCAGGGATTCCGTCTTGCGCTCGTAGAAGTTGGCGTAGATGGGTTCGATGCCGCCGCTGATGCCCAGCATCGTGCTCAGGGTGCCCGTAGGCGCGATGGTTAAGAGCTGGGAGTTGCGCAAGCCGTACTGCTTAACCAGCTCGGCGGTTGCCGGCGTGGTGTTGGCTTTAAAATACGGGGTGCTCATGATGGCTTCCGTGTTGCACTTGGGGAACTTGCCCTGCTCTTGCGCCAGGAGGGCGGAAGTAGCGATGGCCGTATCCGCCATGGCAAAACCGATATTGTGGCACAGACGTACCGCTTCGCTGGTGCCGTAAGTTACGCCCAGCTTAATCAGCAAATCCGCCAGGCCCATGATGCCCAGGCCAATCTGGCGCCACTGGCTGACGCTTTCCTGCTGCTCCTGGAGCGGATGCAGAGGCAGGCCTTCTTCCAGCACATCGTTCAGCGCCCGGACGGCGATGCCGACGCAACGCTTGAACTCGTCGTAATCAAAAGCGGCGTGGTCCGTGAACGGATCCTTGACAAAGTTGGCCAGGTTCATACTGCCTAAGAGGCAGCTGCCGCCTGCCGGCAAAGGTTCCTCGGCGCAGGGATTGACGCCCGCGTAGCTGAACTCCGGCGTATGGGACAGCAGGTTCCAGCTGGTGATGCGGTCCCAGAACAGGGCGCCCGGTTCGGCGTAGTCCCAGTTGGTTTCCGCGATCAGGTGGAACATCTCCGCGGCGTTGACCTCGTTCTCGATGGTCTGGCCGGTTTCCTTACGGGTATAATGCAGACGGTAAGGCTTGTGTTCCTTCACCGCTTCCATAAACTCATTGGAGATGCGCACGGAAATATTAGCCTTGGTAACTTTTTCCAGGTCCGTCTTGAGCTTGATAAAATCCAAGACATCCGGATGGGAGCAGTCGATGGAAATCATCAGCGCGCCCCGCCGGCCGTTCTGACCGATAAGCTCCGTCACCAGGGAATACAGCGTCATGAAAGAGATGGAGCCGCTGGTTTCCTTGGCCGCGTTGTTAATGTGGGCGCCCCGGGGGCTGAGCCCGCTGATATCGATGCCGCAGCCGCCGCCGTAACTATAAGTCCGCGCCAGCTTGCCCGCCCGGTCAAAGATACTTTCTATATTATCTTCCGGCGGCGTCATCACGTAGCAGTTGCTGAGCGTGATCTTCTTGCCTGCGTATTCCAGACCGCGGTTGGCCAGGATGCGGCCGCCAAATAAAAATTTCTGTTCCTTGATCAGTTGGGCCACATCTTCATGATGACCGCTGATACGTCCTACCCAATCCTCAAAAGTTTCGCCGTCGTTCTTGTACTTGTTGCGCCAGATATCGATACCAATCTTATTCTGCGCGCCTAACCATTCCTGCTCTAACATACCTTCACATCCCCTATTTAGTGATTCATACAGTCGTACAATACAATCTGTTGTATATTTATGGTAGCAGTTTCTCTCGCCGCCGTCAAGGCAAATTTCTGTAACTGCCTGACTTTTTTCCCCGGCGGCAGCAAATAATTCCATTAGACAAAATACGCTAAATAAGCTATGATAAAGGTATTAATGAAGGGTTGGTTAAAATTTAGCTCACAGCCCTGCAAAAAATTGTACGGCAATCAACCGGAGGTAGTGTCCATGACCATTGATAAACAACAAAATGGCGCGCAGATGTTGGTCAGCGTCGCCGGTAAATTAGATACCCTGACCGCGCCCCAGCTGGAAAAAGTAGTACAGGAAGATTTAAACGGCATTCAGGATTTAACTTTGGACCTGAGCCAGGTCCATTATGTATCCAGCGCGGGCCTGAGAGTCTGCTTGTCCGCCCAGAAGCATATGAACGCGGTTAAGGGCTCCCTGGTACTGAAAGGTGTCATCCCGGAAGTAATGGAAGTTTTCGAACTGGCCGGCTTCACCGACATCATGAAGTTTGCAAAATAAAAACGGCGCGCCGCAAAAATTTGTGAAGCGGAAATTTTAGCGCCATGCGCAATTTTATAAACTAAAATTTAAAAGCTGCTACGAAAAACTTTTTCGTTTTTCGCCGCAGCTTTTTTTATTTCCGTAAGCCTTTTTACTTGGCAACTTTTAATTCCACTTGATGACCAGCATGGTCTGATCGTCCGCCGGTTCCAAACCTTCGGAGAAATCCTGGACCGCTTTCTTGACGGACTCCGTGATCACCGTCACGTCATCGGTGGTATCGCTGTTCAATAAATTTTGCAGCCGGTCGTTGCCGAACATCTCTTCCGCCTTATTGTTCGCTTCCGTGATGCCGTCCGTGTAAATGTACAGCACGTCTCCGTGTTTGAGCTGACGGGTAAAGGGTTTATACTTCACATGGTCCATGCTGCCCATTAAGAGGCCGCTGCGTTCCCTGAGCCAGTCGTACTTGCCGTCCTGTTTTAAGAGCGGTTTGTTGTGGCCGGCGTTAATGCAGGTCAACAGTCCCGTCTTATAATCCAGCACGCCGGCAAAGACCGTCACGAACATCATGGCTTCGTTATTATCGCACAGCAGGTTGTTGATCTGGGCAAACTCGGCGCCCAAATCGCCGTCTTCCAGCATCAGGTTCTTAATATGGGTGCGGGCCGTCATCTCGTACAACGCTGCCGGCACTCCGTGGCCGGACACATCGCCGATGGCAAAACCCAGCTTGTCGCCGATAAGGAAGAAATCATAAAAGTCGCCGCCCACCTGGGTAGCCATCTGCATGTCCGCAAAGATATCGAAAGCCTTAATGTCCGGCCAGGGCGGAAACTTATTGGGCAGGGACGAACTTTGGATGATACGTCCCATCTCCAGTTCCCGGTCCAGACGGGCCGCCGCTTCGGCGATGGCTTTTTTCAAAGCGTCCACCGTGCTGTTGATACCGTTGGAGAGCATACCGAATTCCTGATATTCCCGTACGTTGACTTTCTCGTCCAGGTTGCCTTCCGTGATCTCGCTCAAAGATTTATTGACGTTAAAGATATTCTTGACCACGGCAGTTTCCAGCAGCAGGGAAACCAAAGCGTACACCGCTAAGAACAAGAGGAAATACAAGACGCCGTTCCAGGCCAGCAGGCTGTTCCGCTTGGTGTAAATCTCGCTTTCCGGATAAGCGGCCACGATCATATAGTTTTCGTGTTTATCATAAGCGCACAAAGAAGGCGTGCCGCCTTTGGGCGTCGCTTTAAAAAAGCCGTTCAGCTGCTCATATTTTTCCCCGTTCAGGTGCAGCTGCTCCAGATTCAGACCCAGCTGCCGGCTGTCCGTAGCTCCCACCACCGTGCCGGTCTTGTCCAGGATATAGACCGCGCCCGTATCGCCCACGGTATAATCCGCCGCCAGGTTTTGATACGAGGTCACGTCCATGGATTTATTATAGTCCCGGGCTTCCATGGCCACCTGGATGATGCCCGGCTGGTCCAGCCGCGCCACCCCGGCGTACATATAGTAATCCGCCCGCAGATCCGAACTCAGCCGGGGACCGTCGACAATGATCAGGTTCTGATTCTTGATGAGCGGCATGTACTTTAAAGTTTCCCGGTGCTTGCCGTAGTTAAACTGGCCCACATAATGCTCGGGGTAACCGGCCACGATCTCGCCGGTGGCATCCGTGATCCGCACGCCCGTCAGGTTATAATCGGCGCAGGATTCCTGCAAAATTTCCTGGTTGGCGGCAATATCCGGCTGCAGTTTCAGCATCAGGGCAAAACTTTTGGCCTTGCTGACCAGATCGTCGTTCAAGGTAATTTTCAGCTGCTCGTTATTGTTGCGGCTTACCTTGACCCGGTCGCACAAAAATTCCATCTGCCCGGCCAAAAAACTGCGGGCCCGTTCGTCGGCCTGCCGGGTCTGCATATAGTAGGCGATGGTGAAGGACACGGCAAAAGCGCACACGACCAGAAGCAGCAGCTTTTTTCTAAAAGCTGCCCTGATAGTTTCGCCGTCAGCGCCGGTCGCCCTGGTAAAATAGTTTTTAAAATAAGTGCGCCACTCCATCTTGTGCCTCGCGTCCTGTCACTTACTGTTTATTAAGTATCCCGCCTGTCAGTCCTTACCCGTACGGTGTCCTTTACGGCTGCACCGGTAAAGCTGCCACAAAAAGCTTGTAGCTGTGCTCCGAGTTGGGAACCTGCAAACCCGCGTTGACCGCGGCTTTCATCTTGTTCACTTCCCGCACCACATTATAAGGTACCAGCCGCTGGTTCAGCGCCAATCCCGTGGCGCCAATTTTCAGGCCGGTGTTATCCAGGGGCCGCACCCGCTCCCCCTTCAGATACATATCGCCGATGGCCCGGATGAGGACGGTATAATCGCTGAGCACGCTGCATAAAACATGCTCCGGCGCCAGCTCCTGCTGATCCCGGTCCACGCCGATGACATATTTGTTTTTCTGGGCCGCTTCCTGGAAGGCGCCCAGACCGGTCTCACCCGCCGCGGTAAAAATAATATCGCAGCCGCTGTTATACATGTCGGCGGCCAGTTCCGCGCCTTTTTCCTGGTCGTCAAAGGTACCGGCCGTACGGTTGATGACCGATATGTTCCGGCCCGTTTCCCGGCCGGCATAAGCCACGCCGCCCATAAAACCATATTTAAAACGGTCGATGCTGGTGGCTTCGATACCACCTATGAAACCTACCTTATCGGTAGTAGTCATCCTGCCCGCCAGATAACCGGCCAAAAAAGCGCCTTCGTTACTTTTGATCCACACCGGCAGATAATTGGGCAGATCAAAAGCCGCGCTCTTGTCCAGCATCACGAACATGATTTCCGGATGCTGTTTTACCAAAGGTTCCAGCTCCGGGTTACTATCCGCGTCCGCGCTGACAAAAAGCAGGCCCGGTTTTTGCTTGACCGCCGCCGTCACCACGTCCAGCAAAGGTTTCTTGTCCGGGTTGGCCAGGGTCAGGACCTTCGTCTGCAGGGCGAAGTGCTGTACGCCGGACCAGAGGCCGTAGTTATAACCGTTATCGTTAAAAGCCGGACTCTGGGTAACCAGCATGACGGTCCTGTTAAAACTGTCGCCGCAGCCGGTGCATAAAAGAAGCGTCACCAGGACCAGCAGCAAACTTTTTAGCATTTTCATGTCCGGGACCTCCTTTCCGTACCACCTGCACGCTAAAAACTTTTAAGTTCAGCCTCCGGCACTAAGACCGTCAGCGCTTACAACAATACAGCCGGCGTCAATTTTTACACATCCAGCGTCAAACTGTTAAGGCCGTTAATCTTATTGGTGTCCAGCTTTTCCGCCAGGCCTACCAGCATCCGCAGCTCCAGCTCTTCGCCGACTTCCGCCTTATCTACGATATCCTGCATGCGGCTTAACTTTAAATACTTGCTGTTGGAACGGATACGCATGAAGACGCTGTCGTCCGACCGCACATAAATATTGTAATCCACATAGTTGCCTTCCTTGATCTTAAAGCCGGTGTTGATCAGATACTGCAGCACCTCTTCCATGATGAGGCAGGCCCGGTTGGCTTTGGCTTCCAGCCCGTGATGTTTCAGGAACAGACGGGCCATGTCCTGGTAATCTTCCAGTTCCTCAAAGCTGCCTTGCAGCAGCATATTCAGCTCGCCCTTATAATCGTTTTTAAAACTAAAATACTCCCGCAGGGAACGGCCGCAGCCTTTCATGTGGGTCAAAAGTGGGAACAGCGCCATGATCAGCACAAAGATGGCCACTTCGGTTTTCGTCCAGGCAAACCAGAAACCTTCGGCGTGCATATTAATCAGGGCCCAGGCGCCAAAGGTTACCAGTACGACCAGATTGCTCAACGTGGAAAGGATGCCGGACAAAAGCGGCTCTCCCACAGTCTGCAAAATGCTGAAATGATAGGAATTCAGGAAATAGAAAGGCAGGCACACGGCATACATGCGCAGGGCGGTGATGCACTCACCCCGCATCTCTCCCAGACCGCTGCCAAAGAAATCCGCAATCTGCGGCGCAAAAATCACATACACGGCCATCTCGCACAAAGCTACCAGGAGCACCCGCCGGGCGCCGGCCACATAAGCCATGTACACGCCGTTACCGTTTTTCTCGCCGTAAAAAGTGCTGACGATGGGCACATAGGCGTTGTTGCCGCCGCTCATGAAGCCCATATCCACACCCTGCAGAGGATTTAAGACGGCCCACACCGCCATCATATCCATGCCCAGGTAACGCAGCACCAGGTTGTTAAAGATAATAAAACTCAGGGGCGTTACCAGCTGCTCGATGGCGCTGCCGATACTGTTCTCGTAAAACAGCACCACGTCCTTGAAAGACGCCCGGGTAAAACCTACCGTCAGGGTGGAATCCGCCTTCCTAAAATGCTGCAGGAACACAGAGATGGACACGATATAACCTACCATCATGCCCAGGGCCACGCTGATGATACCCAGCTTAAACACGCCCAGGAACACAATATCCGCCAGACACTCCACGATGGTTTCAATGGCGGCGCCGGTAGAAGCCAGCTCCGGATCGCTGTCGCTGCGGACGAAAAAGTAAAAGACGAAATAGAGCATGTTGAGGACCGTGGCCACGGAAACTATCCGGGCCTGAGTCACCGCCAGGGGTAAAATTTCCGGGCTGGCGCCTAAAAGCGTAGCATAACCGGACAAATTCAAAAAAGGCAGCACGGTAAATAACAGCCCGGCTGCCACAATAGCCCACAAAGCTTTATGAAAGACCCGGTTGGCTCCCTCCCGGTCACCGGCGCCCTGATACTGGGAAAACAAAGTGCTGCCGCCGATACCGATACCGTAGCCGCACACGTTCCACATCGTATAAATGGGGAAAAAGAAACAAGCCACCACCATGGCTTCGCTGCCTAAAAAGTACGCCAGCAAAAAGCAATTCAAAATAGGGCTCATGGATCCCATGACCCCGGAGAAAAGCGTGGGCGCGAACAATTTCTTGGCAGTGGTTTTAACTAAGAACCGCGAATTATCTTCCATAAAAGGAAATACCTTCCCTGAATAAATTTTTAAATAATTTTGCCAAAAGGTAAGCGTCAACTTACCCATGTTATTTAATTATACCGCTAAACTTGTCTTTTCGCAACGCTGTTCCGCCGTCAGTAACTATCTTCGGCGCCAGTTTCCGGCAGCCCGGATTGGGTTGTTTATATATGCCATTGGGCAACGCTGCCCCGCTCCCCGGGAATAATTTCCAGCCGGGTGGGAATCCGTTCTTCCAGTTCCGCCACATGGCTGATAACCCCTACCAGCCGGCCGCTTTCCTGGAGCGCCGTCAGGGCGGAGATAGCCGCATCCAAAGCTTCCGGGTCCAAAGAACCAAAACCTTCGTCCACCAGGATCGTATCCAGACGTAAGCCGCCGGCGTAAGCCTGCACCACATCCGTCAGCCCTAAGGCCAAAGCCAGGGAGGCTAAGAACAGCTCGCCGCCGCTTAAAGTTTTCA
>JAKVKY010000049.1 GCA_022484685.1 Acidaminococcaceae bacterium
GATGGGCGGGCAAGAACGACAGCGAGGCGGATGCGGAACTGTTAGGCGACTACATGCGGTTCAAGCATGCCGCCGTCAACCTGATCCCTGCCAACCCGGTGCCGGAAAAAGGTTTCCTGCGCCCGGGCAAGAAAAAGATTGAAAGATTCGTGGCGGCCCTGGAAAAGCGCCGGGTCCATGTGACCGTGCGCCGGGAAATGGGCGCTGATATTAACGCGGCCTGCGGCCAGCTCCGGGCTCAGCATTTAGAGCAAGAACAGGAGCAGCAGTAGGCGGGGCGCTGTGAGCGCCGCCGTACCAGGCAGGACGGACTAACGTCCGAATCTGACCCAAGGTTTGCATCGAGGTGTAACTTAGTATGCCAGTCATCAGTAAGACCCATATCGGTTTAGTGAGAAAGAATAACGAAGATAGTTTGTTAGTCCGGGAACCGCACCTGTTCGCCATCGCGGATGGCATGGGCGGGTATGCGGCCGGCGAGGTTGCCAGTAAGGAAGCGCTCAAGGTTTTGGACCTGGAAGCGCCCAAGTTTGCCGGCCTTAGCGGTCAGGACCTGATGGATGCCATCCGGCACGCCGTCAGCAAGATCAACATGGCCGTGTACGAACTGGCGGCCAGCAGGCCCGAGTATCACGGCATGGGTACCACCATCACGGGCGTGTACCTGCCGGGTCACGGCGAAGCGTATGTCTTTAACGTGGGCGACAGCCGCTTGTATTTATGGCACCGGGGCAGCCTGGTTCAGATTACCAAGGATCATTCCCTGGTCAGCGAGCTGGTGGACAAAGGCGAGATTACCAAGCAGGAAGCTTTTACCCATCCGGAAAAGAATCTGCTCACCAAGGGGATCGGCGTGGAAAAGTACGTGGAAGCGGATATTTTCCAGCTGGATGTGGCGGCAGAAGACACGCTGCTCCTGTGCAGCGACGGTCTTTCGGACATGCTCCGGGATACGGAGATGGAAAAGCTGCTGCATATTAACGGCGGTCTTCAGGCCAAGAGCGATGCCCTGCTGGAACAGGCGCTCTTAAACGGCGGCCGTGACAATATTTCCTTTATCATCATTGGCTTAAACGACAGCCGGGAGGTGGACTAAGATGGAAGCAGGCAAGATCCTCAAGGGACGCTACGAGATCATCAAGCCGATAGGCTTCGGCGGTATGGCCGATGTTTATCTGGCCCGGGATATCCTTTTGGACCGTCAGGTGGCCGTGAAAGTCTTGAAGGACCAGTTCCTGAAAGACAAGAGCCAGCTGGCACAGTTTGAGCGGGAAGCCAAATCAGCGGCCCGGCTCATCCACCCTTCTATCATTAATATTTTCGACGTCTGCGAGGAGGACGGCATCCACTATATCGTCATGGAATACGTGGAAGGCATCACCTTAAAGGCGTACGAGGAACAAAAAGGCCGCCTGGAAGTACCTCAGGCTGTCAGCATTGCGGCGCAGTTAGCGGCGGCGCTGCAGCATGCTCATAAACATAATATTATCCACTGCGACATTAAGCCGCAGAATATCCTGTTAGCGGAAGGCCTGGTCCCCAAGATCGTGGACTTCGGCATTTCCCGCATGGTCAGCGACGAGACCATGGTCTTTAACGCCAACGTGGTGGGCAGCGTGCATTATTTTTCGCCGGAGCAGGCTCAGGGCGAACCGGTCACGGCTCAGTCCGATATTTATTCCTTAGGCGTGGTGCTGTACGAGATGGTTACCGGCAAGGTGCCTTTTGACGGCAGCACGGCTCTGGCGGTGGCCCGCATGCATATCGAAGCTACGCCTGAACCTCTGGCTGCTTATGTGAAAGACGTGCCGCCCCGGTTGCAGCACGTGATTGATAAGGCTCTGGCCAAGAGTCTGGCGGAACGCTACCAGACGGCGGAAGAGATGCGCCGGGATTTACTGGCCGTGAAAGCCGATTTGATCGGCGAGGACGTGGACGTGAATTACCACAGCGGCTATACGGAACCGCTGGAACCGGTCAGCCCGGAAGTGGCTGATTTCCAGGGCGAGGAAGACGCCACCCGGGTCATGAGCCCCATGCCCAGCCGGGAAGAGCTGGTGGAGCAGGACGCCAAGACGGCCCGGAAAAAGAAAATCAAGAAAATTTTAATGTACTGCCTGAGCGGCTTTATCGTGATCTGCGTAGCCCTGGCAGGTTACTTCAGTTACAGCACGCCCAACGTGGAAGTGCCGGCTGTCACCGGCCTGACCGTGGTGGAAGCCCAGAAAGTTTTGGAAGACGCGGGCTTTAAGATTAAGTTAAAAGAAGCCTATGACGCCAGCGTGACGCCTGGTACGGTCATGAAACAGGATCCGGCGCCCAAGACCATGAAGAAGAGCGGCGCCACGGTGACCATCACCATCTGCCGCGGCCTGGAAATTTTGACGGTGCCTAATGTGACCGGTCAGACTTTGGATCAGGCCAAACAGAACCTGGAAGCGGCCGGCTATAAAGTAGGCAACGTGACCAAGACCTGGGACAGCAGCAAGGGCAAGGACGTGGTCCTGAAACAGTCGCCTAAGGCGGACAGCAAGCTGCCTAAGGGCACGGCTATCGACCTGGTGCTTAACGAAAAAGAAGAAGAGAAACCCAAGAAGGCCCAGATGCCGAATATCGTGGGCCAGTCCCTGGAAAGCGGTCAGGATAAGCTGAGCGCCCTGGGGCTGAATATCGGCGAACTGAAGACCGTGGACAGCGACAAGCCGGCCAACATCATCGTGGCTATGTCGCCGGAAGCAGGCGCTGCGGTGACCAGCGACAGCAAGATTGCGCTGACGATTTCCAGCGGCAAGAAGCCGGCGGCTCCGGCCACCAACACCCAGTACGTGGAGTTTGTGGTACCGGGTACCGGCGACCATGCGGTGCAGATCTTCGTGAAGGATTCCCAGAAGCAGTGGGTAGCTGCGGACGGCAAGTATAAGGGCGGCACCCGGGTACGGCAGAAGTTAACCCTCTCCGGCCCGGCTAAGGTGCAGTTCTTTGTGGACCAGAAATTGCTGGAGGAAAAAAGTCTGTGAGTGAAGGCAGGGTCATTAAGGCCTACAACAGTTTTTACTATGTGGACGCCGGCGGGGTAACTTATACCTGCAAGGTGAAAGGCCGCATGAAACAGGCACGCTTTTCCCTGTGTCCCGGGGACCTGGTAACTTTTGACCGGGAGGGGACGGAAGGGATGATCACGGCGGTGCTGCCCCGGCGCAATTTTATGACGCGCCCCACGGTGGCCAACCTGGACGCGCTGGTGCTGACCATGTCTTTAGCGGAACCCCGCTTCAGCCCGCTGATCCTGGATAAGCTCCTGGTACTGGCAGCCACGCATCAGATGCCGGTGCTGATCGCTCTGAACAAATTAGACGCGGCGGATCCGGCCGAAGCAGGGCAGCTGGTACAAATCTACCGGCAGGCCGGCTACCAGGTATTCCCGGTGGCGGCTAAGACCGGCGCCGGACTTCCGGAACTGCAGGCGGCCCTGGCCGGTAAGATTACGGCTTTCGGCGGTCCCAGCGGCGTGGGGAAATCTTCTCTCATGAACGCCCTGGACCCGGAACTGGCTCAGCAGACCGGCGCTTTAAGCGAAAAGATCAGCCGCGGCCGGCATACCACCCGGTTTACGGCCCTGGTACCGTTTAACGGCGGCTACCTGGCGGACACCCCCGGTTTTGGCAATGTCTTTCTGGAAGGGGTGGAGCTGGGCAAACTGTCCGGTTATTTTCCCGAGTTTGCGGCCTATGAACAGGAGTGTAAGTTTACGCCCTGCACCCATGACCACGAAAAGATTTGCGGCGTGAAAAGCGCCGTGGCGGCAGGCAAGATTGCCCGCAGCCGTTATGCATCGTATCTGGCCCTGCGTCAGGAACTGACCGCGGCCGGGGAAAGGATGTACCGCAAATGATTAAGATTGCTCCGTCAATCCTCTCCGCAGATTTTTCCAAGTTAGGCGAGGAAATTAAAAAGATTGAGGCGGCCGGTGCGGACTGGGTCCACATCGACGTTATGGACGGGAACTTTGTCCCCAACCTGACCTTTGGCGCCCCGGTGGTGAAAAAGCTGCGTCCGGTGACCCAGCTGCCTTTTGACTGCCACCTGATGGTGGACCATCCGGAAACTTATATTGATGCTTTTGTGGAAGCCGGCGCCGACCTGATCGTGGTTCACGCCGAGGCGACCAAACATCTGCACCGCTGCCTGCAGGCCATTCACGCCCACGGCATCAAGGCCGGGGTGGCGTTAAATCCGGCCACGTCTTTAGAGACTATCAGGTGGGTAATGCCCAACGTAGATTTGTTCTTGCTGATGACGGTGAACCCGGGTTACGGCGGCCAGAGTTTTATCAGCACCATGCCGCCTAAGATCAGCCAGCTGCGGCATATGCTGCAGGCGGAGGGTCTCACTACGGACATTGAGGTGGACGGCGGTATCAATAAAAAGACGGCGCCGCTGGTAATCGCCGCCGGCGCTAACGTGCTGGTAGCCGGTTCCTATGTTTACGGCGCGGCGGATACCAAAGAAGCCATCGCCACTTTGCGCAGCGGCTTAGGCGAAAATTGCTAAGCCGGGAAGTTGCTGCTGCAGCTGCTTGGTAAGTCTGAGGCACGGCTGGTTCTTAGCCTGGCAGCCAGTTCACAGAAACTTTGCGGCCCGCAAGTTGACAGATAGCGGCGCACTCATTATAATGAATCTTGTAAGTACGTCTTTGGGGTTGGGAGCGTTTCCCTACCGGCGGTAAAGTCCGCGAGCCTTTGGCATGATCCGGTGCGATTCCGGAACCGACAGTATAGTCTGGATGAAAAAAGACAGGACTGGCTAGTACAAGCGGTAAACCCCACAGGGGGTTTGCCGCTTTTTTCTATGGTAGGGCAGAGGAGGCTGACAGGATGACTGATTTAGAATATATGCAGCAGGCATTAGCTTTAGCCCGGCAGGCGGAAGGCGAAACCAGCCCCAACCCTATGGTGGGCTGCGTTATCACCGATGCGGCGGGGAACATCGTAGGCCGGGGTTATCATCACAAGGCGGGGGAAGCTCACGCCGAGGTGAACGCTTTAGCCGACGTGCGCAAGCATAAGGCGGTGCCCCATACGGCTTATGTAACTTTGGAGCCCTGCAGTCATTTTGGCCGTACCGGTCCCTGCTGTGATGCTTTGCTCCGCGCCGGCATCAAGCGGGTGGTAGCGGCCCAGGAAGATCCCAATCCCAAGGTGTGCGGTCAGGGTTTTGCCCGGCTCCGCGCCGGCGGGGTGCAGGTGGAAGTAGGACTCTGCGAGGCGGAGGCCCGCCATCTGAACGAACACTTTTTACGCTGGGTCACCACCCGGCGTCCCTTTGTCAGCTTAAAGTACGCCATGACCCTGGACGGGAAACTGGCCACGGCCGCCGGGGACGGCAAAAATGTCACCGGTCCGGAAGCCCATGTGGAGTCGCATTATTTGCGCAAGACCCATGACGCCATCCTGGTAGGCATCGGCACCGTTTTAGCGGACGATCCGGAATTAACCACCAGGCTGGTGCCGGGCAAAAATCCCCTGCGCATCGTCTTGGACAGCCAGGCCCGCCTCCCGCTGACGGCGCAAGTTTTGCAGGGCGGGGCCCAGACGCTGGTGGTGGTGGGACCGGCAGCGCCGGCAGCCAAGCTGGAGCTTTTGGCCCAGCTGCCGGAAGTAGAAGTTTTAACCCTTCCGGCCCCGGCAGGTAAACTGGATTTAGGGAAGCTTTTAGATATTTTAGGTGAGCGCAAGCTGACCAGCCTTTTAGTGGAAGGCGGTAGCCAGGTCCACGGCAGTTTTGTGGACGCAGGTCTGGTGGACAGGATTTACGCTTTCATCGCGCCCAAGGTGGTAGGCGGTGCGGCGGCGCTGACGCCCATTGGCGGTACGGGTTTGGCGGCCATGCTGCCGGGGCTCCCGGTAGCCGTGGATGCCACCAAGGTTTTAGGCAAGGATTTTTTGCTCACAGGCCGGGTGACGGCCGGGGAGGTCTGAAATGTTTACAGGATTAGTAGCGGAGCTGGGCACGGTGCTCAGCCTGACGGCAGACGCCCAGACCTGCCGTTTAGCCGTACGGGCCCGGCAGATTTTACCGGGGCTCAAGCTGGGCGACAGCGTGGCGGTGAACGGCGTGTGCCTGACGGTGGTGCTCTTAACCGGCACTAGTTTTACGGCGGATGTGATGCCGGAAACTTTGCGCAGCAGTAACCTGGGCCAGCTGAAACCGGGCAGCAAGGTGAACCTGGAGCGGACGCTGCGGCCGGCGGATGGTCTGGACGGCCATCTGGTCTTAGGCCATGTGGAAGGCGTGGGGACCATTACCGGCATCACCCAAGAAGGCAACGCGGAAATATTTCGCATCACGGCCCCGGCAGCTTTGCGGCGTTACATTATTCCCAAAGGTTCCATCGCCGTGGACGGCATCAGCCTCACGGTGACCACGGTAACGGATCAGGATTTTGGCGTCTCCCTCATTCCCACCACCCGGAAAAGTACCACCCTGGGGGAGAAAGGCGCAGGCAGCCAGGTCAACCTGGAAACGGATATCCTGGCCAAGTACGTGGAACAGATGCTCAGCGCCCGGTTTAGCCAGGCCGCTGCCAACACTAAGGATGGCCGCCGCACCGGCGTAGAGAACGCAGGTCTCACGGCAGACTTTTTAGCAAAATATGGATTCTAAGGAGCTCACTATGGAAAAGTTTAAGTTTAACACGGTAGAAGAAGCCATCGCTGCCATTAAGGCAGGAAAGATGGTGCTGGTCACCGACGATGAGGACCGGGAGAACGAGGGCGACCTGATTACCAGCGCCCGGCTCTGCACCCCGGAAATTGTAAATTTTATGGCGAAGGAAGCCAGAGGCTTGATCTGTATGCCGGCGGCGCCGGAAATCATGGACAAGCTGCAGTTTGGCGCCATGGTGGCTAACAATACCGATAATCACGAGACGGCTTTCTCCGTGTCCGTGGATTATAAGGATACCACCACCGGCATCAGCGCTTACGAGCGGGCCCGGACCATGAAGATGTGCGCCGACCCCTCGGTACAGCCCGGGGATTTTCGCCGTCCCGGTCACTGCTTCCCGCTCCGTTCCCGGAAGGGCGGCGTCTTAGTCCGCACCGGCCACACGGAAGCCACCACGGATCTGTGCACGCTGGCGGGTCTGCCGCCGGTAGGTTTGTGCTGCGAGATCATGAAGGACGACGGCCATATGGCCCGGGTGCCGGATTTGATTAAATTTGCGCAGCAGCAGCAGCTGGTCTTTATCACCGTGGCGGAACTGGTGGCGTACCGCAAGGCCCACGAGAAGATGGTGCACCGGGTAGCGGAAGCAGCTTTGCCTAGCAAGTACGGCACTTTCCGTATCATCGCCTATGAA
Organism: Acidaminococcaceae bacterium; assembly: GCA_022484685.1. Taxonomy (GTDB): domain Bacteria; phylum Bacillota; class Negativicutes; order Acidaminococcales; family Acidaminococcaceae; genus JAKVKY01. The sequence continues at coordinate 7,361 of JAKVKY010000049.1, forward strand.
AATGATTTAGATAATCTGTGCCATGTGGCCCTGGTAAAGGGCGACGTTAAAGGTAAGAAAGACGTGCTGGTGCGGGTCCATTCCGAATGCCTCACCGGCGACGCTTTCGGCAGTTTGCGCTGCGACTGCGGCGACCAGCTGGCCACCGCTTTGCGTATGATTGAAAAAGAAGGCTGCGGCGTGGTGGTGTACATGCGGCAGGAAGGACGGGGCATCGGCCTGGCCAACAAGATTCGCGCCTACGCCTTGCAGGATCAGGGCCTGGATACGGTGGAAGCCAACGTGCGTTTAGGCTTTGCGCCGGATCTGCGGGACTACGGTCTGGGCGCTCAGATCCTGGCAGATTTGGGCCTGACCAGTATCCGCCTCATCACCAATAACCCGGCGAAACGGGCGGGCCTGTCCGGCTACGGCATCACGGTCTCGGACCGGGTGCCCATCATCATGGAGCCCAACCATTATAACGAACATTATCTGGAAACGAAGGAAGACAAGATGGGCCATAAGCTGCATCTGCCTCGAGAAGGGAAGTAAGCATGATGCTGAAGTTAGGCAAGAGAAAACCGCTGGCGTCCCTTTTAGTAGCTGCGCTGCTGTGCAGTCTGCCCTGGGTAAGTGTCCAGGCGGCGAAGAAAAATGTGATCCTGGCGCCTACCGCTTCGGTGGCGGAGCTGCAGGAAGTATTGTCGCTGGAAAGCCAGCATCCGCAGGAGCAAGAACCTGCCTACCAGCAGTTCCTGATCCATCCGGCCCGGGAACGTGGTTATCTCTGGCGCGACGAAGGTAGTGGCACCGGGGGACTGCCCAAGCGTTTTCGCACGGAGCAGTATCCGTTAGCTAAAGCCGCCTGGATTCCCAGCCGGGAAGGTCTGGCCACCTTGCGGGTTTCCGGCAGCGCCAATCCGGGACGCAACGAGTTTAAACCTCTGCTGCAGACTTTACGTACGGCGGCAGGCAGGGGACCTGTCTATATCGTAGACCTGCGCCAGGAAAGCCACGGCTATCTGAACAACGAATCCGTCAGCTGGTACGGCAAGGATAACCGGTCCAACGTAGGTTTAAGCACCGCGGCCATCCTGCAGGATGAAGCTCAGCGTCTTACGGCTGCTCAGGGTAAGACCGTGACGGCCACTGCTTTTGGCCGGGGGAAGCCTCAGGGCAATAAAACTTTTACCGTGACCAGCACAGAGACGGAAGCTGCGGCGGTACGGGCGGCCGGCGGGCATTATGTCAGGTTCACCCTGACGGATATGCTGGCGCCTCAGCCCGACCAGGTAGATGCCTTTTTGAAGTTTTACAAGCATCTGCCTCCCGATGCCTGGCTGCATTTTCACTGTCAGGCCGGTATGGGACGGACTACGACCTTCATGACCATGGCGGATATCCTCCGCAACGCGGACCGGGTGGCGGTGGAAGACATCGCGGCCCGGCAGTATCTCCTGAAGGGTGTGAACCTTTTGGAAGGCGGCAAGAAGGACAGCGACGACTGGCACGAGCTGGCGGCGGTAGACCGGGCCCGTTTCATCAAATATTTTTATGATTATGTGCAGGCGTATCCCAAGCTGAACAAGAGCTGGTCTTCCTGGCTGACGGCTAAGCTGGCCCAGGGAGAAAAGCAGGCCAGTTAAGAGTTGACGTAGTATTTAATAGGCAGGGTGTCTTACCGGGCGCTTATACAGGCAGGCCAACTAAGATATTTTTGAGAAATAAAAATACCAGGATAAGGATAGAGGAGGAAGCAACATGCAAACTTTAGAAGGAAAATTAACCGCGAAGAATATGAAGGTGGCTATCGTGGTGGCCCGTTTTAACGAATTTATCACCAGCAAACTTTTAGGCGGCGCTTTGGACTGCCTGACCCGTCATGAGGCGGAGGACAAGAATATTACCGTGGCCTGGGTGCCCGGTGCTTTTGAGATTCCCCTGGCGGCTCAGACCCTGGCCGCCACCAAAAAGTACGACGCGGTCATCTGCCTGGGCGCAGTGATCCGGGGCGCTACCCCGCATTTTGATTATGTGTGCGCCGAAGCTTCCAAGGGCGTGGCCCAGGTAGCTTTGCAGCAGCAGGTGCCGGTAGCTTTCGGCATCCTGACCACGGATACCATCCAGCAGGCCGTGGAACGTGCCGGCACCAAGAGCGGCAACAAGGGTACGGACGCAGCCATGAGCGCCATGGAAATGGTGAACCTGCTGCGGCAGGTTAAATAACATGGCCCAGGTACCGGATATCTTAACCATGGGTACGGCGTCCGGCGTGCGCATTTACGCCACCCGGACCACCAATCTGACCCGTATTGTCACCGAAAGGCATAAATGTTCCCATGTGGCCAGCGCCGCTTTAGGCCGGGCCATGGCCGGAGCCCTGCTTTTTGCCGCTACCATGAAGGAAGGGGAGCGGGTGGGGCTGCGTTTTAAGGGCGACGGTCCTATCGGCGAGGTCGTAGCCGACGCCGAGAACTTTTGCGTCCGGGGCTATGTAGGCCACCCGGATATTTATCTGCCGCCCAAGAACG
>JAKVKY010000050.1 GCA_022484685.1 Acidaminococcaceae bacterium
CAGGATGGCGTCCATGACCTGCACGAAAGTAGGCACGCCCGCCGTTACTACTAAATCCACGATAGGTACGCCGGCGGGAATAGGCATCCCCGCATCGCCCACCATGAACAGATCTTTATGGCCCAGGGCCGCAATGTAGCCGGCCAGCTGGGCGTTCAAAATTCCATGTTTCTTCATTTCAATTCCCCTTTTCACACCTGTTTGCACCAAACTTTTACTACTGCTGTGGGGCCGCCGCAGTTTTTACGCCGCCGGCGGATTTTCTTTCCCTGCTTCCGTCTTGGCTTCGTTGCGGGCCTGCAGTGCCATCTTGGCTTCCATGTTGCGCTGGAACTGGTCGACGATGACGGCCAGGATAATAACCACGCCTTTAATAACCATCTGCCAGAACTCGGACACGCCGCACATAACCATGCCGTCGCTGATGACGCCGATAACAAAGGCGCCTACGATGGTGCCGCTGATAGTACCGATACCGCCCATCATGGAGGTACCGCCTAAAACGGCTGCCGCGATGGCGTTCATTTCCCAGGTCTCACCGCTGGCCGGATGGCTGGCTTCCAGCTGCGCTGCCGTAATGATGCCGACGATAGCGGCGCACACGGCGGAGAAAATATAGACCAGGATCTTAACTTTATCAACTTTGATACCGGACAGCTTGGCTGCCTTCTCGTTGCCGCCGATGGCGAAAATATGCCAGCCAAAGGTGGTTTTCTTCAGCAAGATGCCGGCAACAATGGCGATGATGATTAGGATGATCGCACCTACCGGTATGCCCAGCACCCGGCTGCCGAAGAAGGTGATGCCCACATTGCCCAGCGCTTCTTTGCCTACGATATCAGAATAAGTGGCGCCCTGGGAATGCAGCATGGCAAAACCGCGGGCGATATACATTGTGCCCAGGGTGGCGATAAAGGGAGCCACACCGAACTTGGTGATGATCACGCCGTTTAAAAGTCCTACCACGGCGCCCATGATCAAAGTTAACAGCACCACCATGGGAATATCAAAATACAAGGTCACGCCCATCATGGTGATGGTAATGCCTTTTTGAATCATGCCGCCGGCCACCATGCCGGCCAGACCGACTACCGCGCCCACGGACAAATCGATGCCGCCGGTGATGATGACGTAGGTCATGCCGATGGCCAGGATGCCGTACAGGGCCACGTGTTTAGCCAACAACAACATGGTGTTGGCGGACAGGAAATTAGGAGTCGCAAAACTGAAAAATACCAGCAGGATGGCCAGCACGATCAAGGTACGTCCCTTGAGCAGCGTCATGGCCAGCGAGGTATTTTTTTCTTTCTTCCGTAATTGTAATTCTTCCATAGCTTTAACCATCCTTTGCTCAGGCGCCCGTTACCGCGGGTGACCCTGTCTGTGCTTGTTTTGCCACGGTATGGCCCTTATAAGAAGCCAGTACCAGTTTATCTTCCGTTAAATCTTCCCGCAGGATCTCTGCGGTCTTGAGGCCGTTACTAAAGACGATGATCCGGTCCGCGATGGCCATGATTTCTTCCAGCTCGGAGCTGATAACCATCAGGCTTAAACCCTCGTCGGCGTAACGGTTGATAATCTCAAAGATTTCCGTCTTGGCGCCGATGTCGATGCCGCGGCTGGGTTCGTCCAGAAGCAGGATCTTGGGATGGGTCAAAAGGCCTTTGCCGATGACCACCTTCTGCTGGTTGCCGCCGGACAGGGACAGGATGGGCAGCCGTTTGTCCGCCACCTTGATGTGGATGGCGTCAATTTCTTCCGCTACCGCCGCATCTTCCGCCTTACTGTTCAGGAACAATTTCTTGGCGTAATTTTTCAAGCTGGACAGGGAAATATTTTTGCCAATGTCCATGGTCTGGACCAGGCCTTCCAGCTGCCGGTCTTCCGGCACCATGGCAAAACCTCTGGCAATCTGCTCCGTCACGTTGTGGACCTCAATGGGCTCGCCGTGGAGCAGGATTTGGCCCGTATGTTCCGGCCTGAGGCCCATGATGCACTCAAACATTTCCGTGCGTCCGGCGCCGAGCAAGCCGTAAAAGCCTAAAATCTCGCCCTGCTTCAGTTCGAAGCTGACGTCCTTGAGCAAATAGCCGCCGCCTTTTTTCGGCAGGGTCATGTTCTTGACCTGCAGCACCGTTTCCCGCTTGGACCAGTCAATGGTCTGGGCCCGTTTGGGGTAACTCTTGCCGGTGCCCACCATCTTCTTGACCACCCAGGAAATATCCACGTCGGCCACAGCGGCGGTGGCAACTAACTTGCCATCCCGGAGTACCGTCAGGTAATCTCCGATCTGCATGATTTCCTCTAAGCGGTGGCTGATATAAATAATGGAGATGCCTTCTTTTTTCAGCTCCCGCATAATCTTGAACAGCACCTGTACTTCCTGTTCCGACAGGGAAGAGGTAGGTTCGTCCATGATGAGAATCTTTAAATCATCCTGCATCAGGTTGCGGGCAATCTCGATCATCTGCTGCTGGCCGACCCGTAAATCCCCCACGATGGTCAGGGGGTCGATGGGATGTTCCAGCTTCGCCATGATCTTGTTGGCCAGCTCGATATGTTCAGCGTTATTCAGGCCCACCTTGTGCAAAGTATGTTCCTTGCCCATGAAAATATTCTGATAGACATTCAGGTTGGGGAACAGGCTCAGTTCCTGGTGGATGATGCCGATGCCGTGCTGCCTGGCTTCGGTCACATTGGCAAAGCTGACTTCTTCCGTGCCCATGTACATATGGCCGCTGGAAGGCTGCTCGATGCCGGCGATAATCTTCATCAGCGTGGATTTGCCCGCGCCGTTCTCGCCGATGAGCACATTGACCTTACCCTTGAACACATCAAAAGAAACTTCGTCCAGGGCCTTGGTGCCCGGATAAATCTTGTTAATCTTTTCGGCATGCAGGCACACTTCGGGTTTTGGTGTTTGCATTGCTGCTGCGTCCGTCATCTGCACGCCTCCTTACTGTACCTTCAGTTCTACCGGCGTGACGAGGATCTCGTCCTTCTTATCCACGCTGAAGCAGCCCACGAAGGAAACTTTCTTGCCCTTCAGGGTCTTTAAATCTACGCTGCCTACCACAGCTTTATTCACCATATCATGCAGGCTCTGGGAAACTTTGGCCCAGTCTACCTGGTTGGTATAATCTTCGAATTTGATAAAGCTTAAAGTATCACGCAAAGCGGAGCCTTTATACACGCTGCCGATTTGCAGTTTCACTACTACCGGTCCGTCGTAGCCGTCCAGTTTCACCGTCATGTAGCCGGCTTGTCTTTCCTGGTTGACCTCGGTCACGGTACCCGTGCCTTTGACCGCATAGCTTAACTCACCGCTGGTGCCCATGGAATACTTGCCGTATTTAGAGGCCAGCTTTTTCAAATCGCCGTTGGATTCCTTAAAGAAAGTGGGAAGGTCCACGGCCTTTTTGTTCAGTTCGGGGAGCACCTTGCTGCCCCAAATCTTTTCTACGTCCTTGGCGGCATTAAACCGGACCGTGCCCGTCAGTTCATCCTCGTGGCCGATCTGGACCACCTTGACGCAGCCTGTCATGGCGATGGCCATCACAAAGCACATTACTAATATCCATACTCTGCTTTTTTTCATGATGCAGCTCCTGCCTTATCGTCTTCCATTTTTAAAAAGCACGGGGCGGTAGCTCTGTTGAGAGCTGCCTCGCCCGAGCGACCCGCCCCTGCTTTAGGCCGGGGACCGGCTGCGCTTTACAGCCCGGTCCGCCGGATGATGCCTGGAAACTGTTTCGGGAAATTATTGCTGAGATTATTCCTTGTACACGAATGTATGCAGCTTATCTACGTTCTTAGAGGTGATAGCGATGCAGTCGATTAACTGTTTCTCGTCCTTGCCGGTAGAGCCAGTCTTTAAATACTTATCAGCCTGTTCTACGGACATTTCGGCGATACGTGCAGCCTGTTGCAGGGCGGTACCAGTCATGGTGCCGGCCTTAATAGCGGCAGCAGCTTCATCAGAACCATCGACGCCGATAATAGCTACGTTCTTTAAGCCGGCGTTCTTAACTGCGGCGATAGCGCCCATAGCCATGGTGTCGTTACCACAGATGATACCTTTGATATCGGGATGAGATTGCAGGATGGTCTCGGTCTTCTGGTAAGCTTCAGCCTGTTCCCAGTTAGCGGTCTGCTTAGCAACCATCTTTAAACCCTTGTACTTATCAATAACTTCATGGAAGGCGCTGGAACGTACGCCGGCGTTAGTATCGGATTCCTTGCCTAACAGTTCGGCATAGTTGCCCTTTTCACCCATCTTCTCTACGAAGACTTCGGCAATGGCCTTGGCGCCCTGATAGTTGTTGGCAACGATCTGCGCGATAGCGATGCCCTTACCATTGATTTCGCGGTCGATTAAGAAAGTAGGAATCTGCGCGTCGCGTGCTTTTTTCACAGCAGCAACGGTAGCATCAGCACCGGCGTTATCGCAAATGATAGCGGCAGCTTTATCGCTGATAGCATTATCAAACAGCGTGGACTGTTTGGTGGCGTCATCGTCATGAGAAACTACCTTAACCTGATAGCCGAGAGCCTTAGCCTTAGCGCTGGCTGCGTCAGCTTCCGTCTTAAAGAACGGATTGGAGTGGGACGGGGTGATGATGTAGATAATCTTGGAGCCGCCACCCTTTAAAGCCTTCTGAGTGGTTGCCGCTGCCGGAGCAGCCGCCTTCTTGTCACTGCCACCGCAACCGGCAACAGCCATGGCCATCATGCTTAAAGCCATGAGAACGAAAAACATTTTCTTGAATCTTGTCATGATCCTTCCTCCTTTAAAAAATTTAATTTGGGAAAACGATATGATTAACAAGTTCGCGCTTGTCTAATCCAAAAAGGAAAATCTGGTTGGCAAATTAGGCGGCTACAGGAAATTTTGGTTGCCGCGCCCCTTGACGCTGCCCATTTTTTTACGCCCGCGCCCGGGCCACCGCCGCCTGCCAGCCCCGGTATAATTCTTGGCGTCTGGCTTCTTCCAGCTGCGGCGCAAATTCCGTACGCTGCAGACCGGCAAAAATTTTGGTATCGTACACGCCGGTAGCAATGCCGGCGCCGTAAGCCGCACCTAAGGCAGAAAGTTCTTCCACCCCGGCCACTTCCACGGGGATTTTGGTAATATCGGTCTGGAACTGCATCAGATATTTGTTTCTGGTGGGTCCGCCGTCAACCCTGAGCGCCGTGATCTGGCGGCCCGACTCCCGCTCCATCAGATCCGTGATGTCCCGGATCTGGTAGGCGATGGCGTCTAAGACTGCCCGGACCATTTCCCGTCTGCCGGTGTTCCGGGTGATGTTACAGAACAGACCCCGGGCCTGGCTGTCCCAGTAGGGCGCGCCCAAACCTGTGAAAGCCGGCACAAAATAACTGTGGTCTTCCGCCCGGGCCTCCCGGGCTAACTGCTCGGTCTCCGCGGCGGAACCGATTAACTGCAAATCATCCTTGAGCCAGGTAATCCCGGCCCCGGTGTAATTAATGTTGCCTTCTAAAACATAGCTGACCTGTTGGCCTAACTGCCAGGCCAGGCTGGTCACCAGACCGCCCTGACTCCAGATAGGTTTGGCCCCGATGTTCATCATCACGGACGAACCGGTGCCGTAAGTAGCTTTAATCATGCCGGGCGCATGGCAGCCCTGCCCGTACAAAGCGGCATGGGAATCGCCAAACACCGCGTGGATGGGTACCGGTTTTGTAAATAAACCGCCGGCATCCGTCACGCCAAACAAACTATCCGAAGCGCACACTTCCGGCAGCGCGCCGGGCTGAATACCGAAAGCCTGACCAATTTCCGGGTCCCACTGCACCTGCCGGATATCTAACAGCTGGGTCCGGGAGGCGTTGGAGGCATCCGTCTTAAAAACTTTACCGTGGGTTAATCTAAAGACCAGGAAACTATCCATGGTCCCCAGGCACAACTTGCCCTGAGCCATCAGCTCTTTGGTTCCCGGTACATTTTCCAGGATCCAGGCTAACTTGGCCGCGCTAAAATACGGCGACAGCTGCAAGCCGGTATGGGCACGCACCAAAGGCGCCACGCCCTGTTTTTCCAGCCGCGCGCAAATAGCTGCGCCCCGGGCACACTGCCACACGATGGCGTTGTACACCGGTTTACCCGTGTCCCGGTTCCAGGCCAGGGCGGTTTCCCGCTGGTTGCTGATGCCGAGGGCCGCAATCTCTGCCACTTTGACGCCGCTCTGTTGTACTAACTGGCGCAGCAGCGCCAAAGTATTGGCGTAAATTTCTTCCGGGTCATGCTCCACCCAGCCCTGACTGTTCACAATTTGGCGGTGAGGTTTATCCACCCGCAGCACGATCTTGCCGGCGCCGTCAAACAGCAGCGCCTTGGTGCCCTGGGTGCTCTGGTCGATGCCGATGATGTAAGCCATAGTACTTACTCCCATCTTCTGTGGCCGCAGCTTCTTTGCTGCCGCCTTGCTGTTACAACCTGCTTTATTTCCGTACTGCTAAAACTTGTTTGACAATGCCGGCAGCGTTCAGGCCGTAGTAATCAAAGACTTCCTGAGACTTGCCCGTGATCACCGGCGCATCCGGCAGGGTCATGTTCAGTACCCGGCAGGGAGCTTCCGCCGCCACCAGCTGGCTCACCATGCTGCCCATGCCGCCGTACATGGTATGTTCTTCAATCGTGACGATGAATTTAGTTTCCTTGGCTGCCTTAAGCACGGCTGCCTTGTCCAAAGGTTTCACGCAGTACATATCCAAAACTCTGGCGCTGACGCCCTGCTTGGCTAAAAGTGCGCCGGCTTCCTTGGCCGCGTTCACCATTTCGCCGCAGGCAATAAGCGTTACATCTTGGCCGTCCCGGACTAAAGTGGCTTTGTTCAACACAAAAGGCACCTGAGCTTCGCTGTACACATCCGGCACCGCGTTGCGGCCTACCCGGATATACGCCGGGTCCTGATCCTTCAGCAAAGCTTCTATTAACTTGGCGGTCTGGAACCGGTCGCTGGGCAGATACACCCGCATCCCCGGGATAGAACCCAAAGTGGCGATATCCGTGGCGCTGTGATGGGTCATGCCCAAAGCGCCGTAGCTAACGCCGCCGCTGATGCCTAATAATTTCACATTGGTGTGGGAATAAGCCACATCCACCTTGGCCTGCTCCATGCTGCGGGTGCTCAAAAAGCTGGCGGGGGAAACCGCAAAAGCTTTTTTGCCGCAGGCGGCTAAGCCGGCGCTGATAGAAACCAAATCCTGTTCGGCGATGCCTACTTCCACAAACTGTTTGGGAAACTTCTTCGCAAAATCCGTCATGCTGCCGCTGCCCCGGGAATCGCTGCACAAAACCACGATATCCTTATCGGTCGCCGCATGTTGTAAGAGGATGTCGCAGATGACCTGCTTATTAGCGATCTTATTCATACTGCGCCTCCTGAGCTTGTAACTCCTGCATAGCCTGGGCGTACTCGGCGTCCGTAGGCACCTTGTGGTGCCAGGCTACCTGGTTCTCGATATAAGACACACCGCAGCCTTTGGTGGTGTTGGCAATGATCACCGTGGGTTTCCCCTTGGTGGCTTTAGCCTTGGTCACGGCCGCGTCGATAGCGTCTATGTCGTTACCGGGAATGGATAACACGTTCCAGCCGAAAGCGGCCCAGCGTTCTTCCTGTTTCTCCTGGGTCATGACTTCTTCGGTGGTACCGCTGATCTGCAAACGGTTGCGGTCCACAAAAGCGGTCAGGTTATCCAGTTTATAGTGCGCACCGGCGGTGATGGCTTCCCAGTTGCTGCCTTCTTCCATCTCGCCGTCGCCTAATACCACGTACACCCGGTAGGGGCGTCCGTCCATCTTGCCAGCCAGGGCCATGCCCACGCCTACGGCTAAACCGTGGCCCAGGGAACCGGTGTTCATTTCCACACCGTTCACCTTATTGTTGGGATGGCCGATATATTTGCTGCCAAACTTGGAATAAGTCTGATGCAGCTCTTCCTTGGAAAAATAACCTTTATCTGCCAGCACGCTGTACAGCGCTTCCACGCTGTGGCCCTTGGACAGTACAAACCGGTCCCGGTTGGGATCATGTACCAGTTCCGGACCCACATGCATCTGCTTGTAATACAAATCTACCAGAATGTCCGTCACCGAAAGGTCGCCGCCAATATGGCCGGTCCCGGCGCTGTGCACCAGGGTTACGATATCTTTCCGGATCTGAACCGCCTTTAACTTCAGGTTCATTACTTATTCTCCTCTCAGATAAGCCTTGACCTCTTCTTCCACGGGGTCGTACAAATCGGGCGCGATGCCCATGTATTTGCAGGCTTCGTACAGTACCGGCACCACATCCTTGTGGATGCCGACGCAGTGATGGATATAAGGTCCTTCCACGATCTTTGCTTCCAGGCGCTTAATGTTGGCCACTTTTACCCACAGGTAAGTACCCATGCAGGTAGGTCCGTTCACGCCTTCCGCGTTGCCCAGCAGCAAACTGTATTCGCCGTTGTCGCCGTCAAAACGGCACAGCGTCAGCTTACCGTGTTTGGCTTCCGCCGTCAGGCTGCCCGGATGGTCAAACGCCAGCGGATAAGTTAATTTAGCTTTTTCTTTGGCGATGCTGATCGGCCACGGACCGCAGTGCTGCAAAAGTTCGCCGTTCTTAATGTCCGGATGACGGATGGTCCAGTCCGCAAAGAAAGAGCGGGTCTCGCCCATGCCGGCAGCTTCCACGATCAGCGCCGTGATGGCGCCGTGAATATCGGTCTCGCAAACTACAGGGATGCCTTCGTCATTTAAAAGAGCGTTAGCGGCGCAGGGCATAATGTGCAGCTCGTCCTGCAGGGCGTTCCAGCACTGGATGGCAGCCGCGTTGCAGCCGTACTTTTCAATTAAGTGTGCCATACCCACTTTCAGGGCCGCTACGTTTTCCAGCTCTGCCGGTTTTACCAGCACTTCCATATTCTTTTTAATGTAGCGGATGGTCTTAGCCACTTCTTTCTTCTCGGCCTTGGCCGCCTTCACCGCCTGGATCAGTTCCGGCATCGGGATTGGGGACAGCTGGATGTTGAAACGTTCCAGCAGCTCGCCTTCGTTGCACATGGTGGACCAGAAATCAAACGGACGCGGTGCAATCTGCAGAATGCGGATGTGCCTGAAAGTTTTTACCACGTTGCACACTGCCAAAAAGTCCCGCAGGCCTCGTTCAAAAACCGGGTCGCTCAAGCGGCAGTTGGTCATGTAGGTAAAAGGTACGCGGAAACGGCGCAGCACTTTGCCCGTGGCAAAAAGGCCGCACTGAGTGTCGCGCAGACGCACGCCGTTTTTATCCGGCCGCTCGTCCAGAGGACCCCACAGTAATACCGGCACGCCTAAATCTTTGGCCAGCCGCGCGCATTCGTATTCCGTACCAAAATTGCAGTGAGGCAGGAACAAACCGTCAATCTTTTCCTTGCGGAACTTTTCCACGATCTTCAGCCGGTCGTTCTCGTCGTACAACAAACCTTCTTTATTAATATCCGTGATATCCACGAAATCAATGCCCAGTTCTTTTAAACGTTTAGCGGTCAGCCCGCGATACTTGATGGCGTCCGGCGCACTAAAAATACTGCGTCTGGTGGGAGCGTAGCCCAGCTTAATCTTGGTTGTCATGACTTTTCCCTCCTGTGCAAGCAGCGTAATTTTAGTAAAAGTAATTACTTTCATACATTTTCAATTTCTGCTTTGTTACTTAGATTATATGCCTGCGCTGTAAAAATTTCAACTAAAAT
>JAKVKY010000051.1 GCA_022484685.1 Acidaminococcaceae bacterium
TCGAGTCCCATCCGGGTCGCCAATGCGGAAATAGCTCAGTGGTAGAGCACAACCTTGCCAAGGTTGGGGTCGCGAGTTCGAGCCTCGTTTTCCGCTCCAAACAGGGGCACAGCTATGTAGCTGCGCCCCTTACCTATTTCTTAGGCATCTTAAAACTGCATGAAGGAGCGAGTGCAAGCCTCTCCCTGCCAGTGTTGTGTAAACACCGGCAGGGTTTTTATTAGCCTGCCGCAGGGCAGATTCCATTTGACAGACCGGTGTGGCTATGCTAAATTGAAATCAGAAAAAGTTCCAGGAAGGGAGAAAAACGATGGATATTCGTTATTCTGTGCATCCCCGCGATTTTAAACGTTATACCACGGAGGAAGTACGCAAAGAATTTTTGGTACAGCATTTATTTGAGGCCGACCGGGTAAAAGTTACGTATTCCCATGTGGACCGGATGGTGGTTTTTGGCTGTATGCCGGTTCAGGAAAGCGTGTCCCTGGACAAGGATATAGATGTGTGGGGCAATTTTGGTACCAAGTTTATCCTGGAACGCCGGGAACTGGGTCTCTTTAATGTAGGCGGCGCCGGAACAGTCACGGCGGACGGAAAAGAATACAAGTTAGGCCATAAGGACTGCCTGTATGTGACCATGGGTACCCAAAAGGTTGTGTTTAAGAGCGACAAGGCTGCTGCTCCGGCCAAGTTTTACATGGTATCGGCGCCGGCTCATAAGCCCTGCCAGACCAAGCTGTTAACCCTGGCGGATGCGAAAAAGGTACCCTGCGGTTCCATGGAAACGGCTAATGACCGGGTCATTAACCAGTTTATCCATCCGGACGTGCTGGAAACCTGCCAGCTTTCCATGGGCATGACGGCGTTAAAACCCGGCAGTGTCTGGAATACGATGCCGGCCCATACCCATGAGCGCCGCATGGAGATTTATTTCTATTTTGATATTCCCAAGGATAATGTGGTCTTCCACCTGCTGGGCCAGCCGCAGGAAACCCGGCATATCGTGATGCATAACGAGGAGGCCGTGATTGGACCGTCCTGGAGCATCCACGCCGGTGCAGGCACTTCCAACTATACTTTTATCTGGGCTATGGGCGGCGAAAATAAAGCCTTTACGGATATGGATAATGTGGCGAACGAGGACTTGAAATAAGAACGAGGACCGGAAATCCTAAAGGAGCATGTGCGATGACGGATTATTTGCAGCAGTTTTCTTTGCAGGGCAAGGTGGCGCTGGTGACCGGTGCGGCTTACGGGATCGGCTTTGCCATTGCCAAAGCGTTTGCCCAAGCAGGCGCCAGGATTGCCTTTAACTGCCGGAGCCAGGCGCATCTGGATAAGGCGCTGGCCGATTACAAGGCGGCAGGCATCACGGCCCGGGGTTACATCTGTGACGTCACTGATGAAAAACAGGTGCAGGCCCTGGTGGCAGCCATTGAAAAGGACCTGGGCGTGATTGATATCCTGGTCAACAATGCCGGCATTATCAAACGTATCCCCATGTGCGAGATGCAAGTGGAAGATTTCCGTCAGGTGGTGGATATTGATCTCAACGCGCCGTTTATCGTCTCTAAGGCTGTGCTGCCAGGGATGATCAAGAAAGGCCACGGCAAGATTATCAATATCTGTTCCATGATGAGCGAGCTGGGACGGGAAACTGTTTCTGCCTATGCGGCGGCCAAGGGCGGCCTCAAGATGCTGACCCGGAACATCGCCTCCGAGTACGGCGCCGCCAATATCCAATGCAACGGCATCGGACCTGGTTATATTGCTACGCCCCAGACGGCGCCGCTGCGCCAGCCCGGTAATCCTTTCAACGCGTTTATCCTGGCCAAGACGCCGGCTAACCGCTGGGGAACACCGGCCGACCTGGAAGGCCCGGCGGTCTTTTTAGCCAGTGAGGCTTCTAATTTTGTGAACGGACATATCCTGTATGTGGACGGAGGCATCCTGGCTTACATCGGTAAGCAGCCCTGACAGGCGGAAGATTTCGCCCTGCCGTGCAAGAAACTGCTTGATTTTTGTCAGCAAAGATGGTAATATATGGAACGTAGCTGATAAGTCTGGTTAGCTTTGTCACCGAAGATTTTGCGCAAAAGTGGTGCAGAAAAGTGGTGCCAGAGTGAGCAGAAAATAGCTACAAAATAGTAAACAGGGGCATAGCTCAACTGGTAGAGTGCCGGTCTCCAAAACCGTAGGTTGAGGGTTCGATTCCTTCTGCCCCTGCCACAAAAAGATACCGTCAACGTAGCAAACGTTGGCGGTTTTTTCATGGGCGTTTTGTTGACGCTCTTGGACAGGCATGTTATACTAATTTCATAATCACATAGGGGGAGCTTGCTGGGCAGGCTGAGAGGAAGTACCGGACTTCGACCCTGGAACCTGATGTGGGTAATGCCACCGTAGGGAACATGATCAAGCTGTAAGCGGAGAACTCCAGGCGGGCTCTCCGCTTTATTTTTTAAGTTGTTTTGTTTTAGCTGAGGAGGAGATTACGATGCTGGGAACGATGCTGGACAATGTGAGAAAGCAGAAGCCGCTGATTCACAATATCACGAACTACGTGACGGTGAACGACGTGGCTAATGTGGTCTTGGCTTGCGGCGCGGCGCCAATCATGGCGGATGACAGCGGCGAGGTGGAAGAGATTACGGCGCTGTGTGCCGGTTTAAATATCAATATCGGCACCTTGAACCAGCGCACCATCAAGTCCATGGTCCTGGCAGGCCTGAAGGCCAATAGTCTGCGGCACCCGGTGCTTCTAGATCCGGTGGGAGCCGGCGCTTCAAAATTGCGGACGGCTACGGCCTTAGATTTATTAAAATTGGTTAAATTTGACGTCATCCGGGGTAATGTGTCCGAGGTGAAGACACTGGCTCAGGGCAGCAGCACTACCCAGGGTGTGGAGGCTGCCGCTGTGGATGCGGTGACGGAAGCTAATTTGGAGCAGGCCGTAACCTGGGTGCAGCAGTTTGCCAAGCAGACCGGCGCCGTCGTCGCCATGACCGGCGCCATCGATATCGTGGCCTCTGCCGGCCAGGCTTATATTATCCGGAACGGCACGCCGCTGTTAGGTAAAATTACCGGTTCTGGCTGTATGCTCAGTGGTCTGACCACCGCTCTGGCAGCGGCTAACCCTGAGCACAAATTACAGGCTGTCGCGGCCGCCGTGTGCGCCATGGGTCTGGCCGGGGAACAGGCTGAGGCCAGGATGCAGGGCCAGGACGGCACCGGTAGTTTCAGGACTTATCTGCTGGATGCGTTGTCCCGGATGCAGGGAACGGAGCTGGAGAAAGGTGCCCGCTATGAAGTGCGCTAAAGAGGATTTGCTGTTATACGCGGTGACGGACAGGACCTGGTGCGGGGCGCAGACCCTGGCGGAACAGGTCCTGGCAGCTTTGCATGGCGGCATCACCATGCTGCAGCTGCGGGAAAAGCAGCTGCCACCGGAACTATTTTTGCAGGAAGCCAAACTGATGAAGGCGTTGTGCCGGGAATTTAAGGTGCCGCTAATCATTAATGATAACGTGGAGATTGCCTTAGCCTGTCACGCGGATGGGGTGCATGTGGGCCAGAATGATCTGCCGGTGGCCGCGGTGCGGAAGTTAGTAGGACCGGGAATGGTGATCGGTGTGTCTGCTGCCACGGTGGCGGAAGCGCAGACAGCGGTGGCCGGCGGTGCGGATTACCTGGGGGTGGGCGCAGTGTTTCCCACCACCACCAAGCTGGATGCGGAACCAGTCAGCCGGGAAACCTTGCAGGCGATTTGCGCTGCCGTACCGGTACCGGTGTGCGCCATCGGCGGTATTAAGCAAGATAATCTGTTACAACTGCAAGGAACGGGTATCGCCGGGGTAGCCTTGGTCAGTGCTATTTTTGCCAGCCGGGATATTACCAGCAGCTGCCGGGAGTTAAGACAACTGGCAGCCCGGGTTGCGGCACAGTAAAAATTGGTACGCAGGATTGGCCTAGTTTAAGTACCGGCAGGACAACGCCCACAGGACGGACCTGGTGTAGTACAAGCAGAATCATGCCGGCAGAGCAGGGAAGGTGAGCAAGGTGGCAGCACAAGGAAACAGCAAACAGGCTGCGGGCAAGGCGGGGCAACTAGCGCCGCTGCGGGGAGCCATCCTGGATGTGGACGGCACCTTACTGGATTCCATGCCTATGTGGGACCGGCTGGCGGCTCAGTATCTGCGCTGCCAGGGTGTGCAACCGGAAGCGGATGTGAACGAACGGATCAAGGATTTGACCGTGGAAGAGGCGGGCCGGTATTTTCAAAGACACTATGGCTTACGGAAAACCGTGCCGGAAATCCAGGCTGGTGTCGTGGCACTGGTCCGGCATTATTATGCTGCCGAGGCAGAACTGAAACCGGGCGCCCGGGAATTTTTAGAGTTTTTACACCAGCGGCAGGTGCCGCTGTGCCTGGCTACGGTTACCGATGCGGTTTTGGTGCAAAGCGCGCTGGCCCGGCTCGGTCTCAGTTCGTATTTCGTCAAGCTGCTGACCTGCAAGGAAGCCGGCAGCAAGGAGCGGCCGGAAATTTTTCTGGAGGCCAGGGCCGCTTTAGGAACACCTCTGGCGGCGACCTATGTTTTTGAGGATTCCTACTACGCCATGGTTACGGCCAAGGCCGCAGGCTTTCCCGTGGTAGCAGTTTATGATACCAGTGCGGCTGCGGACAGCGCCAGGATTAAGACGGTGGCCGCGGTCTACGTTAAAAATTTGACAGAAACGGAGCATTATCTCGATGTATAAAGTGTTAACCATTGCCGGTTCGGATAGCAGCGGCGGCGCCGGCATCCAGGCCGATATCAAGACCATCACGGTGCATAAGATGTATGCCCTGAGCGCCATCACGGCCCTGACCGCCCAGAACACCACAGGGGTGTACGGCATCCAGGAAGCGACCCCGGACTTTGTGGGGCAGCAGCTGGATTGTATCTTTACGGATATTTTCCCGGATGCGGTGAAGGTAGGCATGGTGGCTAACGCGGCTATCATCCGGGTTATCGCGGCTAAGCTGCGGCAGTATCAGGCCCGGCATATCGTGGTAGACCCGGTCATGGTTTCCACCAGCGGCTGCAAACTCATCACCGATGATGCCAGGGAAACGCTTATTGCCGAACTCTTGCCCCTGGCGGAAGTCAGTACGCCGAATATCCCGGAGACGGAAGTTTTATGTGGCTTTCCGGTCCGCAACGAACAGGATATGGAGCGGGCCGGGCAGGCAATCGGCGCCGGGGTGCCGGGTGCCGTGCTGGTCAAGGGCGGACATCTGGTCAGTGACGCGGTGGATATGCTCTATGCCGGAGGTCACTGCTACTGGTTCCGTTCGGAGCGGGTGCACAATCCTAATACTCACGGCACGGGTTGTACCTTGTCGTCGGCTATTGCCTGCAACCTGGCGGCAGGTAAAGACTTGCCGGAAAGTATCCGGCAGGCGAAGGCTTACCTGACCGGAGCTTTAAAAGCCCAGCTGAATTTAGGCCGGGGTGCCGGTCCTTTGGAACACACCTACATTTTGAAGTAAGAATATGGTATAATTTACCTAATGAGTAAATTAAACAAGAGAAGCCAGGAGGAAAGAACGATGAGTGCAGAGTGCAATCATGATTGTTCCAGTTGCGGTGAGCAATGTGCGGAACGGCAGCCGGAAAGTTTCCGTCAGCCGCTCAACGAATTATCCCGGGTCCGTCATGTGATCGGTGTCTTAAGCGGCAAGGGCGGCGTAGGCAAGAGTATGGTGGCCTGTCTGCTGGCCTCGTTGCTGCGCAAAAAGGGGCACAAGGTGGGCATCCTGGATGCGGATATTACCGGTCCTACGATTCCCCAGGCCCTGGGGTTGCATGAGAAGGCTCTGGGTAAGGAAAACTGCCTGCTGCCGGTGACGAGCAAAAGCGGTATCGAGGTCATGTCCCTGAATTTATTGCTGCCTCATGAGACAGATCCGGTGGTCTGGCGCGGACCTATCATTGCCGGGATGGTAACCCAGTTCTGGACGGAAGTAGTCTGGGGAGACCTGGATTTTATGGTGGTGGATATGCCGCCGGGAACCGGTGATGTACCCTTGACCGTGTTCCAGGCCCTGCCTTTAAGCGGCATCATCGTGGTCACTTCGCCCCAGGAATTAGTAGGCATGATCGTGGAAAAGGCCGTGAAGATGGCCGGGCTCATGCAGGTGCCGGTGCTGGGCGTGGTGGAGAACATGAGTTATTTTGAATGTCCGGACTGCCACAGCAAACATTATCTGTTCGGGGAAAGTCATCTGGACAGTCTCTCCCAGACCATCGGTATCACTACGGTAAGTAAGCTGCCGCTGGATCCCAAGCTGGCCCAGGCTATGGATGCGGGCACCATAGAAACGTATGACTGCGGTGCTTTGGACAACATGGTGGCGCTGCTGGAAAAGCTGCCGGTTAAGGAAAATTAAGAAGCAGGTTCCTGTTCATTGGACAGGAACCTTTTTTTATATTATAAAAACAATGTAAGGCCGGAAGATGCGTATTTTATGCACTTCCGGCCTTTTATGCGTACTAAAAGCGTACTATTATTATTTTTTATCCTTGGGGGTAGCTGCTGGCGCTGGTGTGGTCGTTATCAGTGTTTGCAGGCTGCTGGCTACTTCGTTTTCTTTTCCCGGATATAAGTGGGAATATGTTCGCAGCGTGGTGGTAATATCTTCATGGCCTAAGCGCTCACAGATTAGCAGCGGCGGGAAGCCTAAGTTTATAAGCATAGAAGCATGACTGTGGCGAAGGTCGTGTACTCTTATATCCTTTACTCCTGCGGCGGCAGCAATCTTATGCAGATAGTCGCTTAGGCCGTAAGTAATATGCGGGAAGATTGTATCGCCGGGCTGTGGTTCGTACAGTCTGCCGATTTGGTCTTGCAGCATCTTCACTACGGCAGCAGGAAGTGTCACGATGCGGTTGCTTTTCTTAGTCTTGGGCGGTGTTATACCGAAGCCTGCAGGAGTTCTGGCCCTTGTCTTGTTGATGCGTACTGTACCAGCTTCCGCGTTAAAGTCTGCTACGGTCAGCGCTGCCAGTTCCCCATGCCGTATACCAGAATAGAATAGCAGATTGTATGCGGCAAAGTATTTAGCATCAATCTTCATACCTTGCAGGGCCTTCATGGCCTTGTTAAATTCGTCCACAGTCCAGAAGGTTACTTTTTCCCGGCGCATGGTTCCGATATTGCCGGCACGCCTTGCAGGATTGAAGGCAAGGCCGTAATATTTCACAGCAAAATTGAAAACTGCTGATAACTTGCCCTGCAGCTGGTGCAGCGTTGTGGGAGCAAGTTCTTTTTTTGTTATGACTTCTTCTTGCCAGCGTTCTACGGTTAGGGTGGTTATCTTGTTTATAGGCATAGGGCCAAAAGCCGGTACCAGATGCTTGTCAATTATACTCTTTTTGCTTTCATAGGTAGAGTGTCTTTGATGCGCTTCACTGTATTTATAGTAATGTTCCACAAGGGCGGCGAAGGTAATAGTGCAGTCTTTGGCTTCCTTCTCTAAAAAAGCGCGCTCGTATTGCTGCGCATCGCGTTGTAATACGAAGCCTTCTTTTTTATGCTGCCGGCGCTGGCCCTGCCAGTCTACATAATAAAACTTACAGTAATATTTCTTAGTCTTAGGGTTCTTGTATGTAGGCATTATTTTTTCACTTCCTTTTTGATTTTCTTGAATTTGTCTTGATGTTCTTCCATATAATCAAAAAGCGCATTTCTTAATAACTTGGGCCGGGTTCCGTTTATCTCCCGGAAGATTATGCTGGTTCTCCGGTTTGCTTCCGCGTAACATGACAGCAGCTGCTCTGCATTGGTATTGTAGCTTTTGCCTGCATCAAACGGATCCCCTACAATCACTCTAAAATTTATCTTGTCGCCTACATCGAATTTAGGCGGCAGCTGGTATTCAAGGCCACAGTGCTTTAATAGTTCTTCGATTGCTTCGTATGTATTCGCTTTTGTTGGTATATGGCCGGTCAAGGCATCAATCGTTGTATGGTAATAGTCTGCCAGTAGCAGCAGTTCCTTGGTGCTTGGTATGGCCTTTTGTTGTTTTCCGTTTTCATAATTACTGTATCGCTGCTGTGTGGTCTTGCAGCCGTGGTCGCGTAAATATTGGGCAATCATGTTTCCAGTCAAGCCGGGCCGGCTTCTTCTAAGTGTCTTTAGATTGAAGGCGATATTTAATTTTAAATCTGCATCAATATTTTTATTGTGGATTGCTGCGTTCTTGGGCAGCGGTGCGGTTTTCTTCATGTGTACACCCCCTGTTTATAGAATTATACACTTAAAAGATGTAAATTGCAAGATTTACATAAAAAAAGATTGACTTAGCGTTAAAATAATGTAAACTAAAACTAACGAAGGCCGCTGTGGTGGCCGTATGGAAGGGGGTGTGAGGTTTGGAAGTAAACGGCAGAAAGTTTGTTGAAGCTATGGCCGCAAAGTGCATTACAGGCCAGCAGCTGCAGGCAAAGTCTGGTGTTGCTGCTTGTACAATCACAAGGGCAAAGCAGGGCGCGAAGTTAGCGCCGGCTACTATTGGCAAGCTGGCGCGGGCGCTGGGGGTTGATGTGGGCGCGATTGCAAATTAAGTGGCTGCCGGTAAAAAAGGTGGTGAAGGTTATGCAAGGCAGCGAAGAAGTTAGCACTTTTATCGGTGTGTCGGAAGTGTGCAGCATCATGGGTTGCAGCAAGGCTACGGCCTACAGAATTATGAAGCAATTGAACGAACAGTTGCAGAAGGCTGGGAAGATTACACTACATGGGAAAGTCAATCGCCGGTTCTTTATGCAGAAGATTGGGGCCGATGCAGATGTGTAGGGCAAAAAAAATTCCCGCTGGCGGTGGTGCGCCGGTGGGAAGATGTGATAAAACTTTGCGGGTGTTATCACTATTTATTTAATTTTAACACCAACGATAATTAAAAGCAATAATGTAGAAGGTGGTTTTTAAAATGAATTATGAGAATTTGCCGGAAGGCATGAGGCAGCAGCCGCAGCCACAGTGGGTTTTAGGGCGGCTGGTGGAAGATGCGAAGCGGCCCGGCCACAAACAAAAAAAGCCGTACAGCATCAATGGGAAAATGGCAAAGTCGAACGATGCAAGCACTTGGGCCAGCTGGGAAGATGCGCTGGCGGCGTATAAAAAGGGCGGTTATGATTGTTTAGGGTTCGAGTTTGGCGGCAGCGGCCTTGTAGGCGTTGATATTGATAATTGCATCAATGAAGAAGGCGCGCTGAGTAAAGAAGCGCAGTTCGTTCTTGATGCGCTGGGCGGCTATGCTGAAATATCGCAAAGCGGGCGCGGCGTGCATATTATCTGTCGTGGTACCATGCCTGGGCCTAAGCATCGCAAAGGGCCGTTCGAGATGTACGCTGACGGTAGATTTTTCGCGCTGACTGGTAATGTTATTAAAGGTCACGAAGATATTGCAGATGCGCAGCAGGGCCTGCAGGCGGTCTATGATACTTTCATAGATGCGCAGCCACAGCTAAAACCTACAGCAAAAGATTGTCCGGCGGGGAAGCAGGCAGCGGCAGCGATTGAAGCGCCGGCTGTGGCTGGTTCCCGGTTTACTTGTGATGCGCTGACAGAAGAAGAAATAATCAATATAATCTCGAACGGTCTATGCAAGGGCGGTTCCCGGTTGCAGAAGCTGTGGGCTGGTGATTGGTCTGA
>JAKVKY010000052.1 GCA_022484685.1 Acidaminococcaceae bacterium
CTCCCCAAAACTCTGCCGGCGTTAGCTATACCGCCGGCTCAGATTTTAATTTGTCTCGTGCATATTTTTATTATAGTAATATTATACCATCTTTGGTACAGCAAATGCTGTATTTTCCTGACCACTTTTGTCAAAAAACGACCACTTGTGCAATAGATGTTGTATAATGGAGTTAGAAAGACCAGAAAATTAACAAAGGAGCATCTCTATGACTTACACTTTTGATGAACAGCAATATTTACAAGATTTACAAACCCTGATCGCTTTTGACACGTCCCGCATCCCGGCCGAGGGGGACGCGCCTTTTGGCAAACCCACGTTAGACGCGCTCAACACTTTTTTAAAGCTGGCGGCCGGCTACGGTTTTAAAACTAAGAATGTGGATAATTACTGCGGGTACGCAGAGTGCGGCAGCGGCGAAAAAATGGTCGCCCTGCTCTCCCACCTGGACGTGGTCCCCGCCGGCGACCCGGCTGCCTGGCGTACTCCGCCTTTCAAACTCACCGTGCAGGATGATTTTATGTACGGCCGCGGCACCGTGGACGACAAGGGTCCCCTGGTCCTGGCCCTGCATGTGCTGAAAGCCCTGAAAGACAGCGGTACCAAACTGCACAAACGGGTCCGCCTGATCGTAGGCTGCGGCGAAGAAACCGGCAGCCAGTGTATGCAGCACTACACCAAGGTCGAAGAACTGCCCCAGTACGCCATCACCCCGGATGCTGATTATCCCGGCATCATCGGGGAAAAAGGCATGCTCAGGCTGCGTTTCCATAAAAAATTAAGCGGTCAGGGTCCCACCCTCATCATGAACGTGGGCACCGTGATCAATGCCGTACCCGGTGAGGCGGAAGCCACCGTCAACGGCAAAAAGTACACCGCCATCGGCCGGGCGGCCCATGGCGCCATGCCGGAAAAAGGCGACAACGCCCTGTTAAAACTGTGCCGGACTTTAAGCCAAGAATATCACCACGAATTTTTGGATTTGATGCAGCTCATGACCAAGACCGGCCTCAACATCGACCTGGCCGACGCACAGTCCGTGCTGACCCTGGCGCCGTCCTTAGCCACGGTCACGGCTACGGAAGCAGAAGCTAAATGCGATATCCGTTTTCCGGTGTCCATGCACTATGCGGACATCCTGGCGCGGGTTGAGAAAGCCGTGGCGCCTACCGGTTTTGAAATTGAAGTGCTGCGGGCGAACGAGCCGCTCCGCATTCCGGCGGACAGCGCTTTTGCCCGGGGGCTTTTAGCTACCTACCAAAAATGTACCGGCGATACCAAGTCTAAGCAGAGTATCATCGGCGGCGGCACCTACGCCAAGTTCCTGCCCCACACCATGGCGTTCGGCATCCTCTTCCCCGGCGAAGAAGCCACGGAGCACATGGCCAACGAATGCTGGAGCCTGAAGAGCATGCGCAAGAACTTCCCCATCCTGGTGGAAGCGGTGAAGACGCTGGATACGCTGTAAAAGCTGCCCGCACCAGCTGTTGTTGCAGAGGATAAATTAAGAAGGCCCGTTGTTACACGCTAACAACGGGCCTTTTGTATTTTATTGCTTTCTACTTCTTCTCGTCTTTCTTTGTCTCCGGTTTCTCGTCCGCAGCCTTTACCGGCTGCGCATCCAGCTTGCTATAGTCCGGCAGCGGTGCGATACCTAAGTCGGCACGCACCCGGTCAATGGTCCGGCACACATGCTCCGGGGTAATGAAACGCGTGCACTCATACTCCCGGTCCGTGCCTCTAAATTTGGGGCAGGAACCAAAATCACCGTACTTATGTTCCAGACGCATATCGTTGCAGCAGCTGTTGCACACATGGAAATGCTGCACCCGGTACGGGGTATAGAATTCGATATTGGGAGCGGTATAGCCCGTGATCAGGATGACGGGTACGCCCGTGCCCCAGGCCAGCCAGCTTAACCCGCTGCTTAAACCGATAAAGAAGTCCGCATGGGCGATTAAATCCACCCGTTCCTGCAGCGGACAATCACCGGTAAAATCTTCGGTACCGTACGGGATATTGTTACCCTGGTTCCCTACCACGGAAATGCGGTCCCGGTCCACACACAGCACCCGGTAACCTAATTTTTGCAAATATTCCACGGTGCCCAGCCAGCCGTACGCATTGTTCCAGTATTTACACTGGGCGGTAGACTGAGAAGCGATGCACACGTAGGGTTCCTTAAGCGGACGTTCCGGAGACGGAGTCAGCTTGGGACGCCGTTCTATGGGGTCTACCCCCAACAGATAGGCGGCATGGCGCTGCAAGCCCACGATACGCCAGTCCACCGGCTGCAGGTCCCGGTTATCCCAGGGAGCGAACAGGCCTACATAATAGCTGGCATACAGGTCCTGCGGCACGGTTTCCGTATCCACAAAATGAATCTCCGGATACCCGGCTTTCAGGATGGCCGAGAACTTGGGGTTGAGGGCGCAGTACAGATTGCAGCCATGTTTC
The DNA here is from genome assembly GCA_022484685.1 of Acidaminococcaceae bacterium. GTDB lineage: Bacteria > Bacillota > Negativicutes > Acidaminococcales > Acidaminococcaceae > JAKVKY01. The sequence continues at coordinate 2,458 of JAKVKY010000052.1, forward strand.
TTACGGAATTCTTCGGCGTAGGGGAACCAGGCCAGCACATCGCCCATGGCTGTATCCGGGAACTTCAGGAGCACATTCTTCCCCTTGGCGTCATAGTTGTGAGCAAAGATCAGCTTATCCGGCTCTTTTTTCTGCTCGTCGCCACGCTGATAAACCTCTATCCTGAAGTTGACATAGTACATCTTGGTACTGGTACAGATAACGCCGTCCGCCTTGGCATCGTACAACACCAGACAGGCATCACGGTCCACAAAACGCACCCGGTAATTACCTTTGGGTACGGCCACCCGGGCGCCCTTATTAAAATCATAAAAAACGCCTTTGATATTGCTTTTCTGAGAGATAGGCGGCGGGTTAAAAGTCATATATGGTTTCACGGTAGGACGCTGTCCCTGTACGGCTTGTCCCTGCTGCGGCTGACTTAAGTCAACCTTGGTATTTTCCTGAGCCGCCTTAGCCCCTTCCTGATCCGGCACCGTGGCATTCCTGTCATTTACCGGCATCTTGGGTTGCGGTGTTTGTCCTAAATCACTCATCTTCATCTACTCCCTTCGCCTGCTGCTTAATTTCCTTATCCTCGGCGTTCTTAGCGGCCGCTGGTTTCTTCGTTGCTTTTTTTCTGGCACCCGGTTTGGCCGCCGTGGCGCCGGCACCGACAGTTGGGTCAGCCTCCGGTGCCGCTTGCTGCCGGTGCGGGTCCAAATGCCAATCCTGCATCAGACGGTTAATGGTCTGCTCCACCTGACCGGCGCTGATAAAGCGCGTACATTCAAATTCCCGGGGCGTGTTTTCATGCCGGGGGCACCAGGCAAAATCCGCATGCACGAACTCCTCGCTGCTGTCGGTCCAGCACCCGTTGCACACATGATAATTGATAACCCGGTACGGCGTATGGAACTCATTTAAAGGCAGGGTAAAACCGCTGATCATAACCACCGGTATACCCACACCCCAGGCCAGCCAGGACAGACCGCTGGATAAGCCTATAAAGAAGTCTGCGTGAGCCAGCATATCCACCCGTTCCTGCAAAGGCCTGGAACCGGTAAAATCTTCGGCACCGTACGGAATCGTGTTCCAATGCCGGCCGATACCGTGGCATTTTTCTTTATCGATACACAGGACCCGGTAACCCAGGCTCTTTAAATAATCCACAATCTCAATCCAGCCGGCCGGGTTGTTCCAATACTTGGCCTGACTGGTAGCCTGGGTGGCGATGCACACATAAGGTTCCTTGATTTCCCGTTCCTCTTTGCTGGGCAGCAAAATAGGCCGTCTTTCTACCACATCCAGTCCCAGGATAAAAGGAATATTGAGCTGCAGACCCACGATACGGAAATCTACCGGCTGATGGAAACGGTCCGTGGCCGGGAAGAAGATGCCCATATAATAGGTAGCATAACAATCGGGAGGCGTGGTATTCGGCTTAATGAACTTTAATTCCGGGTACGCCGGCTGAAACAGGCCCGCCAGCTCCTCGCTCATGGAGCAGTACACCTGGCAGCCGTGTTTTTTCTGAAACTCCCGGGCATAGGGGAACCAGGCCATAATATCGCCCAAAGTACCGACCGGGTACTTAATATGCACATTGCGCCCCTTAAGGTCCAGGTCGTGGGCAAAGATAAACCTGCCATCCTTATATAACTCCACCCGGAAGTTAATATAATATTTCTTGGTACTGGTTACCAGACAATTAGAAGCATCCGCATCGTACAGGATGGTGCTGGTATCTTTGTCAATAAAACGTACATGATAATGCCCTTCCGGTATGGTCATGCGCACGCCGTAGTTAAAATCCAACTTCACCCCTGGCACTGCTGTCTCTAAAACCACCGGTCCCGCATCAAACTGCACATAGTGTTTTTCTGCCGAAGCCGAAGCTGCTGTCCCCTGGGCCTTAGTCCCTGCCAGAACCGGTCTCTCGTTCTGCGCAACTGCTTCCTCCACCTTCGCTGGAACCTTTGCCTCCATAAAACTGCCTCCCTCTACATCATCTTTAAACTATTACTTCTTACGTTTAAAAGAAATAAGCTTTTGCTAAAACAAAACTTTTTTTGCCAACTTTAACTTATTTTACGGCCGCGGCCAGGACCGGCCACACATCGTCGGTCTCAAAACCTTTGCGCCAGCTGGCGGCGCCGGCCAGTTCATATTTCTTAATCAGGGCCGCCTTACGCCGGATGGAATTGGCGTCTTCCAGCCAGTAGGTAAAACGCTGGTTCTTCTCTTCGTAACTGCATTTCAGCAACGCCTGCCGGTCGTTATATTCTGCCTGCCAGCTGGGCAGGAGACTGGCCTTCACCGTAATTTTTTCCGCGTCCGGCATGGACAGGGTCTTGCCATTAACCTTGCCAGTTGTCAGATCCCGGGACCAGATGCGCATATAAAGCGGCACCCCCAGGACCAATTTCTGGGGCGGCACCAGCTTTAAAGTTTTCTGCACGCCTTTTTCCACCCAGTCTAAGGCGGCCGTTGGTCCGGCCACATGCTGGGACGGCGTGTACTGGTCGTACGCCATCAGCATCACATAATCTACTTCCTGTCCCAGGGCCTGGTGGTCGTAACATTTGGACCAGAAGGAAGCGCCGCTGGGAATGGTCACATCCATGGAAACTTTTAAGCGCTCCGCCCGCAGGGCCTTGCTGATTTCTTTCACAAAACTCGTAAGTCTATCCTTATCCTCGTCCTTAATATTTTCAAAATCCAGGTTGAACCCATCCACCTGCGTTCTTTTCGCTTCATCTAATAACTGCTGGATAAAAAACTGGCGGGCCGTGGTACTGGCCAGCACCTGATGAAATAACTGGTGGTCAAAACTGCTGGTGACCAGGGGCCAGACCTGATAGCCCTGGGTATGCGCCCGTATCGCATAGTCTGCCGGTGCCGGCTTCACCTTTAACTTACCGCTGGCAGCTTCCAGGTCATACCAGCAGGGGGACACCACGTTTAAGCCTTCCAGCCGCGGCAGCTTACTCAGATCCACCGCCGGCAAATCCTTATGCTGCCAGACCAGGTTCACCTTGCCCGTAATCTGAGGCAGCGGCATCACTACCGGGAGCGGCGTGGTTATCGTCCTGGGTGTATGCGGTTTTTTGGCTGCCAGGCTGCCCGGGCAGAGGAAACATAAACATAACAAGAGGATGAGCGTGCGCATGGTCTGACCTTTCTGCCGTTTCCGGTGCAAACTGATGGACCCGCTGCTAAAAATAAAGCCCTGTTGCCCGGAAGACTGACGTACCTGCCTACTCCTTTCAGTATACCGCAGCCGCGGTAACGGCGCAAGAAAAAGTCGCAGGGTACACCCCTGTGCAGACAAAAGTTATCGGCTAAAATCGGGCTAGAGAAAAACGGCAGTATGAATTTGCGAAAGCACTTTGCGTACTCTGCCAGGTATGTTATAATTATGAAAGGTATATGAGTAGAAAGCACATGCGTAGAATTTATATATAAGGACTAAAGTTAATTGTAGCAAGCGAGGAGGTTTTACAGATGCCTTTTGTAAACATCAGGATTACCAAGGAAGGCCATGTAGGCAAAAAAGAAAAAGCACAGCTCATCCAGGGCGTCACCAAACTTTTGGCGGAAACCCTGGGGAAGAACCCTGCCAGTATCGTGGTTATCATCGACGAAATTGATACGGACAATTATGGTTTAGGCGGTGCCAGCATCACTACCGTCCGTAAACGCGCCAAAAAAGAACAAAAATTAGCCGCGAAAGCGGAAAAAGCACGGCTGCGGGCCGAGCGGGAAGCTCAGGCCGCCGCCCTGGTACCCCAGGAAAAAGCAGCGCCGGCCGTAGCCGCAAAAGCTACCCGGGCGAAAAAAACGGTGCAAAAGGTACGCACACCCCGGACAGTTCGTCCGGTAAAAAAGGCGGCCGCCGGTAAAGCTACGGCCAAAACCGCCGCTACCACTGCCCCTAAACGCCGTGGTCGTCCCCGCAAGGCCGCTCTTGCCTAAACCGTTACCACATCCCAAACAGATGCTGGCTACGGCGTGGGTTTCCCGCGTACAGCCAGCGGCTTTCTTTTATGTCTTGTGTCAAGGTGAAAATTTATGAGAACCAGCCTGCGCCAACTGTATATTATTTGTCTCTGTCTGTGTATGCTTTGCCTGCACGGACTGCCTGCGTCTGCCACCGCTGTTAACGACGCTGGGACTATAGGGACAGCGGTTGACAGCACGATTCCGGTTAATCCGGCGCCGGGGCAGAAACGCCTGGTCCGCATCGGCTGGAACAATGTCAAAGGTCTGCAGGATGGCAACAGTCCCGAAACCCTGGGTGGTTACGACTACGAATACCTGTCCTACCTGGCCCAGCACGCCAACTGGGACTGCCAATTCGTGTACGGCACCTTTTATGCCCTGGAACAAAAACTCCGGACCGGTGAGATTGATCTGCTGGGAGACGTGGCCAAGACCAGCGCCCGGGAGAAAATTTATCTCTATCCCCAGTTTCCTGCGGGCCAGAGCCACATCCTCTTAGTTACGTCCCCCACTAACACCAAACTGTTTTACGATGACTACGCCGCTCTGGACGGCGCCAGGATCGGTGTGTCTTCCTCTTTCCGCCGCCAGGTCCTGGAACGGGAGGTCAAGGCTCATCATATCACGGTACAAATTCACGACTATCCCACCCTGGGGGAGATGATTTCCGCCCTGAACATTGGTCAAGTAGATGCGATTGTCACCAGCACCGTAAATCAGTATCGCAATTATAAGATTCTGATGGAAATGGATCCGGTGCCTTTCTATTTTATCGTTTCACCGCAAAAACCGCAGATCCTGCGGGAGTTGAACCTGGCCCTGGCCAAGGTCCAGACGGTAGACCCCTATTTGAGCGAACGTCTCTTCCGGAAATATTTTAGCGGTACCAGTCCGGTGGCCATTTCTCTGACCAAGGCTGAACAACAGTATGTAAACAGGCAGCAGGGTAAGCCGCTGACAGTAATGCTGGCCCGGGACCAGAAACCGCTGTCCTACGAGGAGAACGGTCAGGTCAAAGGTCTGATTCCTGCTTACCTGAACTTAATCCAGCAAAAAACCGGCCTCAGTTTTACTTACATCTGGGCCGATTCCTACTCGGAAGCTGAAACACGTTTCCGTGCGGGAGAAGGTGCCATGTTCGGTCAATTCCACGATAACTATAACCCGCAGATGATGCGGGGATTGAAAAAAGTCCAGCCGTTCGTGGAACTGCCCTACGGGTTCATCACCCGGTCCGGACATACCGCCAAACTGGAACTGGTAGCAGTAGAAGCCAATGACTTTCTACTAATAAAACGCCTGCACGAAGCAGGCCTGAATTGCAAGATTTACGCACACCCGGCAGAATGCCTGGATGCCGTAGCCACTGAACAGGTGGATGCAGCGGCCATGAACGGCCTGATTTTTAACCAGCTGTCCTACCATGCCCCCTACGAAAAACTGACCTATAAATCCCAGGGCAACCTGACCACCGGTTTCTGCCTGGGTATCTCCGAAACCCAAGATCCGCTTTTATATGGCATCCTGAGCAAGGCTGTCAGCGCCGTAGACAAGGCCGACCTGAACAACCTGCTCTATCAATGTGATAACCTGCCCCCTGTCTATACGACCTGGGACCAGATCTACATGAATAGGAACGCGCTCTTTGTCCTGGCGCTCCTGGTGCTGGCCTTAGTCTTCTTTGCTTTCTGGTACCACCGGCAGCAACAGTATAACCGCAACCTGGAAACGGCTAATGCCCAAATCAAGAAAGCTGATGCCGCCAGGATTGCTTTCTTTAACAATCTGAGCCACGATATGCGGACGCCCTTAACCGGCGTGCTGGGTTACACCGAGCTGGCCCTGCATACGGATTCTTCCCTGGAACAACACACCTATCTGCATAAGATTAATGCTTCAGGGCAGCTGCTGTTGTCCCTGATTAACGATACCCTGAACCTGGCCAAGATGGAAAATGAACAATTCCAGCTGCGCCCGGAGCTGGTGGATATCAAAGCACTCCTGCACCAGGTTGTTGTGTCCATGGAAAGTCAGGTCCAGCATAAACGGCAGCAGTTTGACTGCGACTTTGACCTGCCTCAGGACGAACATCTCTGGATAGATAAACTGAAGCTGCAGGACTTGCTGCTCAATCTGCTCAGCAACGCTGTAAAATACACGCCTGAAAGCGGGAAAATCTTCTTCAGTATTAAGCATGCCTATCTTAAATTTACGCCGTATTATAAGATCGTGGTCCGGGATAACGGCATCGGCATCAGTAAAGAATTCCTGCCCCACATTTTCGAGTCTTTTAGTCAGGAACGTTCCCCGGAAGCCAGTGGCATCATGGGCACCGGTCTGGGGCTTTCCATCGTCAAACGCATCGTAGAATTGATGCAGGGACAAATTAACGTGGACAGTGTCCAAGGCGCCGGCACCACCTTTACAGTACTGTTGCCTATCGAAGTACGCAGCAGCAAGACCGAGGCAACTAAGCAGGCGCAGGCGGCACAACCTGCCCAGGAGTACACAGGGGTTAACCTGGTCTCCATGCCCAGCCTGGCTACCAGCAATGCCGCGCCGGCGGGCACAGAAGAAGCGGCGCCGGTCGTGGTACCGGAAACTTTCACAGGTATGCATTTGCTCTTATGTGAAGATAAT
>JAKVKY010000053.1 GCA_022484685.1 Acidaminococcaceae bacterium
CAAGGAGCAACTGTTAACTCTGGAACGGATGGGCAGCAAGAGCGCTGACAACTTATTAGCGGCCATTGAGAAAAGCAAACAGCAGGGCCTGGCGAAGTTATTATTCGCCCTGGGCATCCGCCACGTAGGTGCCAAAGGCGGACGCATCCTGGCTTTGCAGTACGGCAGGATGAGCAAGCTGATGGCAGCGGAGACGGAAGAACTGTCCCAGATTAACGACATCGGCCCCGTGATAGCGGAAAGCGTGGTTACCTATCTGGAAACTCCGGCTAACCAGGAACTGATTAGGCGGCTGGAAGTGGCAGGGGTGAACATGACCCAGGCCAGCGCTACTTTGGACCAGAGCCATCCTTTCTTTGGGAAGACTGTGGTCTTTACGGGCACTTTGCCCAATCTGGACAGAGTCACGGCGCAAACTATGGCTCAGGGCGTAGGCGCCAAAGTTACCGGCAGCGTCAGCAAGAAGACGGATTTTGTGGTAGCCGGCAGCGAGGCGGGAAGTAAACTGGAAAAAGCGCAACAGCTGGGCGTGAAAGTTTTGGATGAAGCGGCCTTTTTAAAGCTGCTGGGAAAGAAGCCGGCGGCGGAAAATACGTTAGCAGAAACTACAGTGGCAACAGAAACTACAGTTGCGCCGGAAATTGCAATAGCCAAAACTACCGCCACAACAGAAACTGCAACAGCCAAAACTACTGATACCAAAAAAGATACAGAACCCAGTTTGTTTTAACGTAAACATTTTTTGCAACGAAAAATAATTCAGTGAAAGGAAGGAAGAGCGTGCCCGTACATTTTGTTCACAGCGTCCGCACCATCATGAAACGGGACCTGGTGCTGACCGGGGCCTGCGTGCTGGCCATCCTTTCCTCCTTAGTGGTGCGACCCAGGCTGGCGTCCATCAACTTTGAGGTGCTGGGCTTACTCCTGGCGCTGATGTTAGTGGTTAGCGGTTTTCGTCAGCTGCGGGTCCTGGAATATGTAGGCCGGCAGTTACTAAGCCTTTGTCCAACCTGGCCTAAGGTTACGTTAGCCTTGCTGGCGCTGCCGTTTTTCTCCTCCATGGTGATTACCAACGATGTGGCGCTGCTGGTGTTCGTACCTTTGGCCTTGACCTGCGGACGCCAGTGTCATCGGGACGTGACCCGGACCGTGATCTGGCAAACCCTGGCTGCCAATTTAGGCAGCACTCTGACCCCCATGGGGAACCCCCAGAATTTGTTTATCTACAGCCATTACCAGCTGGCCCTGGGTACTTTTTTACAGTCCACAATTTTGGTAACAGTGCTGGCGGCTGTCTGGCTGGTCTTTTTGGCCTGGAGCATAACCGGACGCGATTTACAGTTACAGCTGCCGGAAGTGGCACTGGGTTCACGGGGACAGTTAGCCTTTTACAGCCTGCTGCTTCTCTTGTGTCTGGCAGGTGTGTTTAGGATTTTAGACGTGCGTTACGCCGTGGCCGTTACCGTGGCTGCGGTGGCTCTGGGCAACCGGCGTTTATTCGGGCAGGTGGATTATTCCCTGCTCTGTACCTTCGTGGCCTTCTTCGTCTTTATCGGCAACATGGCCGCCCTGCCCCTGGTCCAGCAAACCAGCAGCGCCCTGCTGTACAGTTCCGGTGCTGTGTACCTGACCGGTCTGGTGCTGAGCCAGTTTGTCAGCAATGTACCTGCCACCATGTTGCTGGCGGGTTTTACCCAGGATGCCAAAGCGCTGCTCTTAGGCGTGGATGTAGGAGGCCTGGGAACTTTGGTTGCCAGCATGGCCAGCGTCATCAGCTACAAACTTTTTGTGCAGGAGCATCCCCACCAGACGGGGATTTATTTACGGATGTTCCTGTTTTATAATTTCAGCGGGCTGTTGGTTTTAGGCACCATCGTGTACGTGGCGCTGCTAAGGTAGATGAAACCGGCGTAGGCCTTAGGCCTATTTTAATGGGCTATACAAATATGGTATAATAGATTTTAGAAAGACTTTAACCAGGATGGTTAAAACTTAGCAGCTGTGTCTGCTAAAAGATTTACAATTTTAAAGGAGGTTTTACCTATGATCACTGTAACCAGCAAACAAGCCAAATATGCTATGGACGCCACCAACGGCACCGTAACCATTACGGCGGATGTGCCTGCTACCCACGGCGGCAGCGGCAAATATTTAGCGCCTTTTGATTTATTAGCCAGCAGTTTTGCTGCCTGCCTGAACGCTACCTGCCGCATGCTTCTGGAAAAACGTGGCGTGGCTTACGACGAGATTATCGCCAAGGCCAACGTGGATCATGCTACGGCCGGTAAGACGGTGTTTTTCTACCAGTTGGAAATTAAGGGTAACATTCCTGAAGCTGATAAGAAGAAATATGTAGCTATGACTTTTAATGGCTGCCCGGTGCACAAGGCCCTGAGCAGTACTATTACTTTTGAGGAAATGAAATAAAATCAACATGAAACGCGTGTTCTTACTACTCCTGGTAGTGTGTCTGGCAGGAGCCGGGACCTTTTACTATGTGAGCAGCCAGGCGGACAACTTTACCGGTAATTTTGTGGGTCCCATGAAAGTACCGGGCGTAGGCTGGACCGCAGCCAGGGTAAAGATTACCCGGGCGGACAAGGATTTTGAGATTTCCGGAACGGCTGGACATTATAAACGGCTGCCTACGGAACGGGAATGGCGTTTGGCTGTGGCACAGGAACGGATTAAGCATCCACGGCCGCCTAAGCAGTCTGTGAGCAGCAGTAAAACTATGAATATCCAAAAGAACGGCCAAACCGTAAGTGATAAGACCAGCGGTCCGGGGAATGGCAAGACTATTGCTCCGGTTAGTGGTAAATTGCCGGATAAGACTATTAGTCCTTCCCAGCCGTTGCTGCCACCTAAACCGGCCGCCTTTTCCAGACCTTATCCGGCGCCGGCGACCTATATCTGGGTGGAAGATTTAGGCGCCACCTACCAGGGCAAACTGGTAGGTGAGGACCTGGTGCTGGATGCCCAGATGGGTTTTGTGTTTACCGCAGGTAAAATGCGGGGAACGCTGTCCATGCCGGACGGGACCATCTTTAAGGCAGACACACCGGAAAATTACCAGGCGGTAAAGGATGAGCTGCGGGAAAAATTGCTGCAGCAGGAGCCTGGGGTCATCATTTTGCCGGATGCGACAGGAAAGTAATAATCAAGAAGCGGCCTGCGTTGCAGGTCGCTTTTTTTGAAGGAGTTTACATGGAACGAATTGTGAAACGGGGATTTGTGCCTACGGATGCGGAAACTTTTGGCGCAGGCGGTTTGGCCAGATTGAAGGAAGCGGTGCAAGATACCCGTTATTTACTGAATCGGGGTTTTGAAAACAGCGGCGCCGTAACTTTTGTGGGAAACCACTATCAGCTGACAGAACGGCAGCGCCTGGCCTTGATGCGTGGCTTAGCCGCCCGTAAGGAACTACAAGCCAGGACGGATAAGGAACTGTGCACTTTAAACGGCAGCGTTCTCATAGACGGCTTCAACACTCTGATCACTTTAGAAGTGGCGTTATCCGGTTCTCTGGTCCTGGAGTGCGCCGACGGAACTTTACGTGATTTGGCGGGACTCCACGGCAGTTTCCGCATCGTGGATAAAACCGTGGCTGCAGTAGACTTGATGCTGCGCGCCTTGGGAGAATTTCCGGTGGAGGAAGCGGTTATTTATCTGGACCAGCCGGTTTCTAACAGCGGCCGTTTAAAACAATTGCTACTGAGTAAACAGGAAACCTGCCAATTTCATTTGGAAGTACGATTGCTGCCGGATGTAGACAAACAGTTGACCCATGGGGAACAGGTGGTGACCAGCGACAGTATCATCCTGAACAACTGCCGCAGTTGGTTTAACCTGAACCGCTACATCGTGGAAAAATATGTGCCCCAAGCCTGGCTGGTGAAGATTATTGATTTGTGATATAATAAAATATACTTTTTAAAGTGCCTTAAAAGGCAAAAAAATTCATTTGGAAGGTGACAACATGAAAGTAACGGAGAAAGATGTCAAATACATCGCCCAGCTCTCCCGTCTGGCGGTAGCCGAGTCCGAGATGCAAAAATTCACGGAACAGTTTAACCAGATCCTGAACTATGCCGATATCCTGCAAAAGATTAACACCGAAGGTGTGGAACCTACTGCCCACGTGCTGCCCATCAACAATGTGCTGCGCGCCGACGAGGCCCTGCCCGGTGTAACTAACGCCGAAGCTTTAAAGAACGCCCCGGCAGTACATAACGGCGGCTTTAAAGTACCGCGCGTCATCGAATAAAGGAGGAAGCAGCTGTGGAATTGTATAAAGGAACTGTCCACGAACTGCACCAGCAGCTCGTAAGCAAAAAAATCAGCGCCGTGGAACTGACTAACGCCATGTACGACCGTATTGGCGCAGTAGACGATCAGGTCAAGGCTTATCTGACCCTGGATAAACAGGGCGCCCTGGCGCAGGCCGCCAAGGTAGACGCCAAGATTGCCGCTGGCGAAGCCATTAAGCCCCTGGCCGGTATTCCGGGTGCCATCAAGGACAATATTTGCATCAAAGGTTTAAAGACCACTTGTTCCTCCAAGATTTTGGCAAATTACGAAGCTATTTATGATGCTCATGTCATCGAAAACTTAAAAGCCGACGAGACCATCTTCTTAGGCAAGACCAACATGGATGAGTTCGCCATGGGCAGCACCACGGAAACCAGTTATTTCCAGACTACTCATAACCCCTGGGATTTAAGCAAGGTCCCCGGCGGTTCCAGCGGCGGCAGCGCGGCAGCCATTGCGGCCGGGGAAGCCATCTGGTCCCTGGGCAGCGACACCGGCGGCTCCATCCGTCAGCCCGCATCTTTTAACGGCATCGTAGGTATTAAACCGACTTACGGCCGTGTTTCCCGTTACGGCTGTGTAGCCTTCGCCTCCTCCTTGGATCAGATTGGGCCTATTACCCGTGACGTCACCGATGCCGCTATCGTGCTGAACACCATCTGCGGCCTGGATAAACACGATTCTACCAGCTTACCCGTAGATGTACCCGATTTTACCAAGGCCCTGCGCCAGGACGTAAAAGGTCTGCGCATCGGTCTGCCCAAAGAATTTTACGGCGCCGGCCTGGATCCCAAGGTGGATGCGGAGCTGAAAAAAGCCGTAGAGATTTACCGCCAGATGGGCGCTGAGATTGTGGATATTTCCCTGCCCAGCACTGAGTACGCGGTAATTACTTATTATATTATCGCCCCGGCGGAAGCCAGCGCCAACCTGGCCCGTTATGACGGTGTCCGCTACGGCTATCGCGCCAGCAACGCCACCAGCGCTCCCGAGATGACCACTCGCAGCCGTACGGAAGGCTTCGGCCCCGAAGTACGCCGCCGCATCATGCTGGGTACCTATGTGCTGAGTAGCGGTTATTATGATGCTTACTACAAAAAAGCTATGCAGGTCCGGACTTTGATTCGCCGTGAGTACGACGAAGCTTTCAAAAAATGCGACGTGCTCTTAACGCCTACCTCTCCGGTACCGGCTTACAAGATTGACAGTCAGATGGACCCTCTGGCCATCTACCTGCTGGACGTGTGCACCATTCCTGTGAACCTGGCAGGTCTGCCGGGCATCAGCGTGCCCTGCGGTTTTGCCGACGGCATGCCCGTAGGTATGCAGCTGATCGGCAAGCCCCTGGACGAAGAAACCGTCCTGCGCGCTGCTTACACCTTTGAACAGGCTACGAATTTCCACACCCAGCTGGCGCCTATAGGAGGTAAGAAATAATGAGACAGAACTATATTACCGTGGTGGGCCTGGAAGTCCATGCGGAACTGAAAACTAAATCCAAGGCTTTCTGCTCCTGCTCCACAGCTTTTGGCAGCGAGCCTAACACCCATGTATGCCCGGTATGCCTGGGCATGCCCGGAGCTTTGCCGGTGCTGAACAAACAGGTGGTGGAATTCGCCATCCGGGCCGGTTTAGCCCTTAACTGCACCATTAATAAGTTCAGCAAGTTCGACCGTAAAAATTATTTTTACCCGGACTTAGCCAAGAACTACCAGATTTCTCAGTTTGACCAGCCTATTTGTGAACACGGCCGGGTGGAAGTGCTGGTGGACGGCAAGAAAAAAACTATCGGCATTACCCGTATCCACATGGAAGAAGACGCCGGCAAATTAGTACACAGCGGCGCCACCATCAGCACCTCTGATTCCAGCGATGTAGATTACAATCGCGCCGGCGTGCCCCTGATTGAAATCGTCAGCGAGCCGGATATGCGCAGCGCCGAAGAAGCCCGCGCCTATATGGAACAGCTGAAAGCTATTTTGGAATACACCGACGTGTGCGACTGCAAGATGGAAGAAGGCAGCATCCGCTGCGACGCCAATATTTCCATCATGCCGGAAGGGGCCAAGGAATTTGGCACCCGCGCCGAGATCAAAAACCTGAACTCTTTCCGCGCCCTGGTGCGTGCCGTGGACTACGAAGTCGCCCGTCAGGCCGAGATCCTGGACGACGGCGGCCATATTGTGCAAGAGACACGTACCTGGGACGACATTAACGGCGTGACGCTGTCCATGCGTTCCAAGGAAGAAGCCCAGGATTACCGCTACTTCCCGGAACCGGACCTGGTACCCGTAGTTTTGGACGACGCCTGGATTGACAGAGTCAAGAGCGAACTGCCGGAACTGCCGGCGGCCCGCAAGGAACGCTTAGTAGCAGCCGGAATCCCGGAAGAAAGCGCCACCCTCATCGTCACCACCAAAGAGATGGCGGATTACTACGATGCCGGCGCCAAACAGACCAAGGATGTGAAAGGTCTGGCCAACTGGATTTTGGGCGACGTGAGCGCTTACCTGAACAACAACGCCATCACCATCGACAAGTTCAAGGTCAGCCCGGAACACCTGGCAGGTCTGGTAGATTTGATCGGTAAGGGCGTGCTCAGCAGCAAGTTAGCCAAGAAAGTCTTTGCCGAGATGGTCAAGGACGACGAAGCTCCGCAAGCCCTGGTCAAGAAATTAGGCCTGGAGCAGGTTAGCGACGCCGGCGCCATCGGTAAGATCGTGGACGAAGTCCTGGCTAAGAATCCCCAGTCCGTAGCTGACTTTAAGGCAGGCAAGGACAGGGCTATCGGCTTCCTGGTAGGCCAGGTGATGAAAGCCAGCCACGGCAAAGCCAACCCGGGCATGGTGAACAAGATGCTGAAGGAAAAGATGCAATAAACAACGCAAAGTTAAACCATGTAAAGTTAAACACCGTAGGAACATCATAGTTCCTACGGTGTTTTAAATTTTCGCTATGCAAATTTGGCCTTAGAAACTCCAGCGCGCGCCAAAGTTTACGCCCACCGGGCTCTTCAGCTGCCCTACATGTTTGCTCACTTCCCCATACAAGCTGCAGTTCCTGCCGGCCTTCACGTTGCCGCCCAGGGCAAAGACGCCCCAGTTTTTGGCTGCGTCCCGGTGATAATCCACATCGTCCGCGGTGATGGCGATGCCGCTGCCGAAATCATGATAGTAGCTGCCCCGCGCGTAAATATTGCCGGTCTTAAACTTTTTGCCCAGGGCCACGCCCAGACGTACCAGGGCCAGGTTGGCCGCATCGGCTTTGGTAGCCATGCCGGTGCTGGTGGTATAGTCGGCGCTGTTCATGTGGCCTAAAGTCAGTTCGGCCTGAGGCTCAACATACAGACCGTCGCCCCAGGTGGTGCGTTTGCCCACTTCACCGCTCAGGCTGTAAGCCCAGGTACTGTAGTCGCTGTTCGAGGTCACGATGTCATCGCCGCTGATGGTGAAGTCGTTCATGAATTTACCGCCCTTCAGTACCAGGTCATAATAGCGGCCGTCGTTGCCGATATAGGTGTGGTACAGGCTGAGGGTAGACTCTTTCACGTTGCCATCGCCGTGATTAAAATCGCTGGTGCCTTTGGCGTAGCTGAAAGCAGCGCCGGTGTAATGGGTACCGTGGGTCCCCTGAATATCTTTATCGTAACCCAGCTGGAAGAGGTTGGCCTTGATGTCGGCTTTGTCGCCGCTGCCGGCTTCCAGTTTGTCGTAAGCGTAACGGGCCCAGATGCCGGCGCTGGGAGTGACTTCGCTGTCCCGCAACTCGCCCAGGCGTTTGGTCAGGCTGTTGGTTTCGTACAGCCACAGGTCGTGCAGGGCGTAATGGCCGTCCGCTACTGTGAGCACGTTGGCATTAGGCGCGCTGCCCAGGCTCTTGGAAGCGGTAAAGCCGGTGACGTACCAGGTTTGTGCCCCCTGCATCGTGGTTTCTTTCAGGATGGGGGTAAAGTTTTTGGCGTTATACGCCGTGCTGGTGGTGTTGACGGTAAGGTTGGCGGTACCGTTATTGGTAATGGTCACGCCCTGGTCCGTGTAGCCGTTGAAACTTTTGCCTTTGGCAAAACCAGGATCGTAATTTACTTTTAAAGTCAGACTGGCGTCTTCGTTAAAGACTTTTAGCTGCAGCAGGTCGCTGTTAGCAACAACGCTGGTTCCCTGGAGCGGATTTTTGGTGATATTGGTGTTGATGATAAAAGTACCGCTGCCGTTATAATCGGCGCTCAGCTGCCGGGCATCGGTGCGTTTGGCGTTGTCCCAGGTCAGGTCCACCACTCCGCCCTTTAAAACCAGGTTGCTGCCGGTAGCCACGCCGCCGGGCAGTTGGCCGTAAAAGGTATCAACATAACTGCTGCTGTGGGTAGCAGGGTCGTAGTCTATATACAGGCTGCCGTAGCGGTTGTCAAAGACCGGACGCCAGGTGGCGCCGTTGGCGAAAGTGACGGTGGCGGTGCCCAGGCCGTCCTTGAAAGTGCCCTGCAGATAGGAATCGGCCGTGTCCAGATAGGAATTGAGATTGCTGTCGTTGGCGTTGAGTTCGCCTTCCAGCTGGACTTTTTTGCCCAGACCGGTGGCGCCGTTGTCCGCAGTATTGATGTTGATGTCGCCGCTGCCGGCGTAAGCTGCGTAGGCATGGAACTCGCCCCCGGC
>JAKVKY010000054.1 GCA_022484685.1 Acidaminococcaceae bacterium
CTAAGCTTTTCTTCTTTTGTCCATTTATGATGAGGAACACCCTTTAAACATCCCATGGTTTTCTCCTTTCAAATACAAATCCTATATCTATTTAAGCATAAAAAAGAGTAGACATCCATTTTTTATGAATGTCTACTTAAAGTTTACCAGTTCAATGCTTTTTGGGCGTAGAGGTTTTTCTATGTAACGATTAGAAAATATTAGTTTTGAAAACTGTCAGTGCTGACCGGTGAACAAAGTGCCGGCGGTCCTGCCCTGAATTAAATCGTAGAGGGCGGCCGGATTTTTGCCGTTGAGGATGACGGTGTCGATGCCCTGACCGGTGGCAAGCTGGGCCGCCTGAAGTTTGGTGCGCATGCCGCCCCGGCCCCGGCGGGAACCGGCGCCGCCGGCCAGTTTTAGTACCTGTTCGTCAATGGTAGTGATGCGGGAGATTAACTTGGCCTGGGGATAGAGCCGGGGATCATGGTCGTACAGACCGTCGATGTCGGAAAGGATGACCAGTTTTTGCGCCTGGCATAAAACCGCCACCACGGCGGAGAGCATATCGTTATCCCCGAACAGTTTTTCCTCGGATTCAATCTCCGTGTAGCTGACGGAGTCGTTTTCATTTACCACCGGCAGGATGTGCATTTCCAGAAGCGTGTTAAAAGTGTTGACCAGGTTTTCCTTTTTCTCCTCGTTCTGCATATCTTCGGCATTGAGCAGGATCTGGGCGATAGTTTTATCATAGTCGTGAAAGAACTTGTCGTAAAGGAACATGATGCTGCACTGGCCTACGGCGGCGGCCGCCTGTTTTAAACGCAGGGTCTCCGGTTTGTGGGGCATGTGTAATTTATTGGCGCCTACGGCAATGGCGCCGCTGGAAACCAGGATCACCTCGTAGCCCTGGTTCTGGATGTCGGCCAGTACGCAGGCCAGACGGTCAAACGCACGTAAATCACTTTGTCCCAGTTCGTTGGTCAGGGTGGAAGTTCCCACTTTCACCACGATACGGTTTTGATAAAGATGCATGTTGGCAGCCTTCTTTCCCTTGCAAATTTGTTAGGCTTAGTGTACCATGAAGCTATAAATTACAAAAGCGAATGTTTAGCATAATATTTATGATAAAAGCAGATATAAGGAGGCAGCTATGGATACGAACCTGCAAAAATATCTGGCGCTGATCAAAACGGTGGAGTACGGCAGTTTTACCAAGGCGGCCGCCATCTTAAATTATTCCCAGTCCGGCATCAGCCGCATGATTAACGACCTGGAACAGGAATGGGGCGTGGCCCTTTTGGAACGGAGCCGCAGCGGCGTGCGTTTGACTTCGGACGGGGTGAAACTTTTGCCGTACGCGCAAAAGGTGTGCCAGGATTACGCCAAGCTCCAGGCCCAGGTGGACGAGATCAGCGGCCTGGAAGCGGGGCTGATCCGCATCGGTACTTTTTCCAGCGTGGCTACCCACTGGCTGCCCAGGATTATCAAAAAGTTTCAGGCGGATTATCCCCATATTGATTACGAACTGCTCCTGGGAGACTACGCGGAGATTGAAACCTGGATCGCGGAAGGACGGGTGGACTGCGGTTTTTTAAAACTGCCGACCCGGCCGGAGTTTGAAACGATTTTCCTGGAACAGGATCCCCTGCTGGTGGTGCTGCCCCAGAAACACCCGTTGGCCAAGCTGCCCAAGGTACCGGTGCAGGAACTACTGAACTATCCCTTCATGCTTTTGGACAAAGGGGAGCAGTCCGAGGTGGGAGAACTGTTGGAGCAGTGCGGGCTCCATCCTCAGGTGCATTTTACCACCTGGGACGACTACGCCATCATGTCCATGGTGGAAAGCGGCCTGGGCATCGCCATCTTGCCGCAGTTAATTTTGCGGCGGGCGCCTTATAAGCTGGTACTGAAAGAATTGGCAATCCCGGCTTTCCGCAAGATTGGTCTGGCCCTGCGGGAGAAAAAGACGGCCTCCCAGGCGGTGAAACGTTTCCTGGATTATCTGCCGTACCGGGCATAACCGGCGCAATATTTGTTGTACAGGACGCAGACAAAAATATGGTAGAGATTTTTGGCCGGCTTAGGGGTAAACATCCGGTTTATGTTATAATTAAAAACATCAGAAAAAGTTATGGAGACGGAGGAGACTTACCATGTTAAGAAAAGATCGTGAGATTACAGATTTTAAGGAAATAGTAGATGTGCTGAAGCGCTGTGACACCCTGAGGCTGGGTTTATTTGGCAGCGACTATCCTTACGTGGTGCCCCTGTCTTTTGGCGTGTGCGTGGAGGGAACTAAGATTACCCTGTATTTTCACGGGGGATCCCGGGGCTATAAAACCGAGCTGCTGGCCAAAAATCCTCAGGCCTGCGTGGAAGGGGATATTTTTATTAAGGTGGAACCTACGGAACACGGCATCACGACCAGATACGAAAGTGTGATCGGTTTCGGCAAGGTGGAGCCGGTCACCGGGGCAGAAATAATCACAGGCCTGCAGAGCATCGTGGATCATTACGGTTTTTCCACCTATCAGGTAAAAAACTGTCAGGGCTTTCCGGCGGTGCGGGTGTATAAGATGGTGCTGACGCAAATTACCGGGAAACATAATTTAAAGTAAGCACTACATTGTCCGGGAATTGTCGTTTGCCAGGCGACCTGTTGTCCAACCTCTTTGTTATACTGGATGCAAGGAAAAGAAAAGAGGCTGAGCAAGATGACGACATTTGTAACGATTACCGGATTGCAGCATCATCTGGAGGCGCCTGTTTTACCGGGAGCACTTTTTAAATGTATCAAGGAACCCCAGAATAAATATGACGATGAAGCTATCCGGGTGGAACTGCCAGGCGTGGGCAAAGCAGGTTATATTGCCAACCAGTGGCGCACCGTGGCCCGGGGAACTTATAGCTCCGGACGTTTGTACGATAAGGTAGGCGAAGTAAGTTTTGCCGAGGTAAAATTTTCTTTAGGCAATACGGTGATCTGCCAGGTGCTGGAAGGGGACGAGCAGGAAGTAGCGCCCCGTTACCTGGCACAAAAGTTTAGATCCGTGGTGCTGATGATAGACTAATTTAAAAGCCGGACTGTACGAAAAGTACAGCCCGGCTTTTTAAATTTAATTTATGCGATTTCGCCGGCGTGTTCCAGGCTGCGTATTTCTTTCACCTGGTTCTTGCCGTCCACGAAAACTACCTTGGGCGTAAAAGTTTGGGCCTCAGCGGGAGTGAAGAAAGCATAGGCCATGATGATTACCACATCGCCGGGCTGCACGCAACGGGCGGCGGCGCCGTTTAAACAGATAACACCGCTGCCGCGTTTACCGGGGATGACATAAGTTTCCAGGCGGGCACCGTTATTGTTGTCCGTGATCTGCACCCGCTCGTTGGTAAAAATACCGGCGGCGTCCATCAGGTCCGCGTCAATGGTAATGCTGCCCACGTATTTTAAATTAGCTTCGGTGACGGTGGCGCAGTGAATCTTGCCTTTTAAAAGTTGTAAGAACATCAGCGTGCCTCCAAGATAATATTATCAATCAAACGGGTCTTGCCAATTTTTACGGCGATGGCCAGCAGCGCATCCTGATTTACTACCGGCAGCGGTTTTAAAGACGGGAAGGCGTTCAGTTCCACATAGTCGATGACTGCCAGTTTTTCGGTGGCCAGCTCGTCCCGGACAATTTGTTTCAGTTTGGACGTATCCCGTTCGCCATTATCAAAAGCTGCCCGGGCTTTTTTTAAACTGCGGAACAAAACCAGGGCGGCAGTTTTTTCTGCAGGAGAGAGATAACGGTTACGGGAGCTGCGGGCTAAACCTTCAGGTTCCCGGACGATGGGCACCATGTTAATGTGCACGGGCAGGTTCAGGTCTTCCACAAAACGGCGGACCACTACCACCTGCTGGGCATCTTTCTGGCCAAAGTAAGCTTCGTCGGCGCCGGAGAGATTGATGAGCTTGGTCACCACGGTGGCTACCCCACGGAAATGTCCCGGGCGCTGGGCACCGCACAGTTTGTGGACGATGTCTCCTTCCACGTTCACATAAGTGCAGTAACCTTCCGGATACATGTCGGCCGGTTCCGGATGGAAGACCGCATCTACGCCGGCGGCCTCCAGCTTTTCGCAGTCAGCGGCAAAGGTGCGGGGATATTTGTCAAAATCTTCGTGGGGACCAAACTGTACCGGGTTTACGAACACGGACGCGATGACCACATCGCAGGCGGCCCTGGCGGCACGCATCAGGGTAATATGACCTTCGTGCAGGGCGCCCATGGTGGGTACCAGGCCGATGGTCTTGCCGGCGGCTTGAGCTGCCTTACGGAAAGCGACAATCTCGGGAACGGTATGTAAAATTTGCATGTTCATCTTGCTCCTTTTTAAATAATATTATTTTAAAAACCTTAGGAACCTTAATAACATTAGTAACCTTAATTAATGGCGGTACAGGCTGCATCTCAGGATGGCCGCATGTTTTTCTGCGTCGGCCCGGGCCTGTTCCTCGTCCATCTGCTTCTTGTCTATAAATTTAATTTTACCTTGGCGCGCCTCGTCTTTACGCACGCAATAGTTGGCCAACAGGGACCCGGAAATATTGTGCCAGACGCTGAAGATAGCGCCGGGAATGGCGGCCGCCGGCTGGAAATACATGAGGGCCAGGGACGCGGCCAGACCGGAATTTTGCATGCCCACTTCAATGGCGATAGCCCGGACCTTGGCTTCCGGCAGCTTGAGCCAGCGGGCGGCCAGGTAACCCAACAGCAGTCCCAGCAGGTTGTGGCAGATGACCACCACAGCCACCAGCAGTCCCATCTGCAAAAGCTTGGCGCCGCTCATGGCTACCACACCGCCTACTAAAAGCACGATGGTTACTACGGAAATGAAAGGCAGCACCGGCAGCAGTTTGTGCACCAGACCGGGCAGGTAGTGATTGATGGTGAGTCCCAGGATAATGGGCAGCAGCACCATCTGGGCGATGCTGAGCATCATGGCCGTTATGGACACGTTGATCCAGGTGTCGGCCAAAAGCCAGGTCAGCACCGGCGTCACTACAGGCGCCAGCAGGGTGGTACATGTGGTCATGGCCACGGACAGGGCTACGTCCCCTTTGGCCAGGTAGGTGATCACGTTGGACGCGGTTCCTCCCGGGCAGGTGCCCACCAGGATGACGCCGATGGCTAATTCCGGCGGCAGCCGGAAAACTTTTACCAGTAGCCAGGCGGTGCCGGGCATGATGATGAACTGGCATAAGACGCCGATACCCACATCCCGGGGACGCTGGCAGATGGTTTTAAAATCATCCACCTTCAAGGTCATGCCCATGCCGAACATGACGATACCTAACATCCAGGCTACCCGGGGCGCCACCCAGGTCAGGGTCCAGGGCTCCAGGACAGCTACCACGGCGATCAGGACTACGAAGACCGCCATGTTTTGCACCACAAAATTACAGAACTTTTTCACGCGAACCTCCTCCAAATACTAAAATTTGGCAAAAGAAAATGCCTTCCGGCAGCGACCGAAAGGCATGAGATATCTTGTTGATTTTCCTTCCTGTCTCAGTCTTGTAAGGATCTAAGCAGTTTTTAATCATTGCGTATATGGATTTGTCTGAAACCATCGAAAAGTATAATTCACAAAGTGATATCATCTTTTGTCATGGAGCATTTTAGCATAGGGCCGTTTAAATTGCAAGGGGAATCGATAGAATGTTGTTGTGCGTCGTACCGAAAACTGTTGCCGGTCTGACCGGCGTAAATTTATTTTACCACCAGCACCGGCAAAGTCGTATGGTGCAAAGTATATTCACTGACGCTGCCCAGCATGAAACTTTTTAATTCCGTGCGGCCCCTGGTACCCAGGATAATTAAATCAAAATGCTGGGTGGCGCAAATCTCCACCACTTTTTCGGCGGGAGCGCCAATCTCGATGAGCATCTTGGCCCGGACGCTGTTAGGAATCTCGTGCATCAGCTCGGCTTGGAGCTGGTACGCTTTTTCTTTCACCTCGGCGGGGATATAGCCGCCGGTGCTGACCTGTTCAAAAGCGCTGATGTGTTTGTTCAGGTCGATGACCGTGAGCAGGGTAATCTCGGCGTCGCAGGCCTGGGCCAGATAAATGGCCATGCTGATGGCGTGCCGGGAAGGTACGGTGCCGTCCACGGGAACCAGGATCTTTTTAATTTCCGTGGGCGTCAGAGGTGCCGCCGGTGTAGTAGCTGTAACTTGTTTTTCTGTCATGATGTACGCTCCTTTATCCAGCTCTGGCTGGACTGTTTAGCCGCCAACGGGAACATGGCGGTGGTGCATTTATACTTCTGCGGCCGCGGTCTGCGGCACATGGAAAAATTTCCAGTAAAAGATAAAGAGCAGCACGGCGCCGTAAATCAAAAAGGCACCCAGCTCGCCGGCGATGTCGAAGAAACCGGCACCCCTGAGGATGATGTCCCGGACGAACTCAAATTCCCAGCGCAGGGGGAACACGTGGCTCAGCACCTGGACCCAGTAGGACTGGATGGCCAGGGGACCGCTGGAACCGCCAAAGACGAAACCACCGGGGATGAACAGGATCATACGGCTGTTGGCCACGCCGGGGGTAGCGGCGCTCCAACCGAAGAGCAGGCTCATAACACCCAGGAAGGGAATATAAAAAATCTGGGTCAGCAAAAATAAAAAGACATTGCCGCTGAAGCTCATGTCGCTGAGCAGCCTGAGAATGGCCATGCCTACGAAGAGCGCTGTTAAGAGACAGGCGCAGTAGGGTACCAGCCGGATAAGGATATCCAGAGGCGCGCCTTTGACGGCAGCCGCCTGCAATTTTCCTTCCGCCCGGAGGCGGGGAATCATACCGATGGTGGCGAAGACAAAGAACATGGAGGAGAAAAAGAAGAGGAAACCCTGGACCTCGGCGCCGTTAGATGGGGATTCCTGTGGGTTGAACACATTGCGTTCGTGGAGGGTGATGCCGGGACTGTCTTCCGTGGCGCCCACGATCTTTAAACTTTCGTTGGCGATGAGCTCGTTCAAATATTCCCGCATGTTGCCGGTGTT
>JAKVKY010000055.1 GCA_022484685.1 Acidaminococcaceae bacterium
AGTAGTAGTTGGTAACAGGGGCATGGGACATGTGATGGCGTTCCTGGCCGGCAGTGTGAGCAGCAAACTGATTGCGGCGTGCCCGGTTCCGGTAATCGTAATAAAATAACGTTTGGCAGACCCTAAGCAGCAAGAAAAAGCCGTGTGGACTAAAAAAGTTCACACGGCTAATTTTTTGCTGTTTACAATTTGCCGAAGGTCACGGTAATTTCTGTACCTTCGCCGGGAGTGCTGGCTAAATTGATAGTGCCTTTATGAAGTAAAACTCCGTGCTTGACCAGGGCCAGGCCTAAACCGTTGCCAGGGATGGCGCCGGTATGACTTTTCTCGCCCCGGTAAAAGCGTTCAAAAATACGCTGCTGATCTTCTTTGGCGATGCCTTTGCCGGTATCCCGGACCCGTAATTGCACGGCGCCTTCCGGATCTGGCGGCAGGGAAACAGTGACGCGCCCGCCGGCCTGATTATATTTGATGGCATTTTCCACCAGGTTGAAGACAATTTCGTCTACCACGGCAGGCACGCAGCGCAGCATAACTGGTTTTTCCGGCAGGGCCTGTACCAGTTCCACCTGTTGCGCCCGGGCTTGTTCTTCCAGCCGCTGGCAGCAGAAGACAACAATGGCTTTCAGGTCGATGTTCTGCAACTGGTCTTCCAGGCCGCCTTCATCCAGGCGGGATAGTTTTAAAATATTGTCCACCATCTCGATGAGGCGGGCAGCCTCGCTGCGAATCTTGGCCACAAAACGCGGTACATCTTCCGGTTTGGCGATGCCGGCGTTAATAATTTCCGCGTAGCCGGAAATAGATTGCAAGGGCGTCTTTAGTTCGTGGGAAACGTTGGCAGTAAATTCCCGGCGCAAATTGGCCGCATCTTTGAGTGCCTGATTTTGTTTGGCGATGCGCAGCAAAAAGGGCGCCAGCTCCTCGTAAGTTTCGCCTGCCAGGGGATGGTCCAGGTTTACGTCTTCCAGGGGCGCAATCAGTTTATTGGTCAGGCGCACCGCTGCCAGGTAGGCCAGAAAACCGATGCCTAAACCCATCAGCACCAGCCAGGGAATAAAGCTGATCATCGTGCTGAATATATCGTCGGCGCTACGGGCCACCCTTAGGATGCGGCCGTCAGCCAGGCGTTCTGCGTAATAAAAGTCCCGTTTGCCCACCGTGGCCGAAACCCGGTCGGCGCTGCCATGGCCGTCACGCTGGGCAGCTTGCACCTCGGGCCGGTGCTCATGGTTTTCCATGGCGTCGTGGTTGGCTTCACTGTCATAAACCACCTTGCCCTGAGTATCAATAAGGGTGATGCGGGTGAGGGGGCTGCTGGGGAAATTAAGCCGGCCCGGTTCCATCAGTAAATTTTGACGCAAATAGGCAACATCCTGCTGTAAGTCCTGTTGTACCTGGTTGATGGTATTGCGGTACATGAGCGCGCCGCCCAGGAGCATGGTTATCAAGATGCTGCCTAATACTAAGAGCAAAAGATTTTGTAAAATTTTTTTGCGCATGTTAAACCTCGGCCTGCAAACGATAGCCTACGCCCCGGACGGTTTCAATAATTTCGCCGCAGGCGCCTAACTTTTGCCGCAGGGTGCGGATGTGCACATCTACGGTGCGGGTATCGCCGGCATAATCGTAACCCCAGATATCGTTTAAGAGCTGGTCCCGGGTAAAGACCCGGCCCGGATGTTCCAGGAATTTTTTCAGGACTTCAAATTCTTTCAGGGTTAGCTGCACTTCGCCGTCCTCGTTCCAGACCTTAAAACTTACCGGGTCCAGTTTCAGGGCGCCGTGAGTCAACAGTTGGGGCTGTTCCGAAGCAGGTGCGCCTTCGGTGCGGCGCAAAACTGCTTTTACCCGGCTGACCAGCTCCAGCATACCGAAAGGTTTGGTCACATAATCATCGGCGCCGGCGTCCAGGCCTTTTACTTTATCAAACTCCCGGTCCTTGGCCGTGGCCAGGATGATGGGTATCTGTTTATATTTAGCATCAGCTTTTAGGCTATGCATGATGCTTAAACCGCTGACGCCGGGTAGCATGATATCAAGGATGATGAGGCGGGGCAGGTCCTTTTTTAAAAGCTGCTCCAGTTCCTTACTATCCCTGGCGCCGCAAGCTTTAAAACCCATGCTGCGCAGGGTGTAGACTTCCAGTTCTCTGATGTTGTCGTCGTCTTCCACACAAATAATCATGCACTCGTACCTTTCTGGCCCGTGATGGCATACATGACCCACTTGGCGATATGTACCGCGTGGTCGCTGATTTTTTCGAAATATTTAGCTACCATGAGCAGGTTCAAAAGTCCGTCTGCCTGAGGCGGCTGCGCCGTGCTTAGTTCCAGGGCCAGTTCTTTTTTGACGGTGGCAAACAGTTCGTCTACCTCGTCATCCTTAATGTTAGCACTACGGGCTAAGTCCAAATCGTTGTCGGCATAGGCTTCCATGCAGTCGCCTACCAGATTTTTGCTGGCCCGGGCCATCTGCCGTAAGCTGGCCATGCTGGGATGTCCATCCGGGGTTACGGCTAACTGCTGAAAAAGATCGGCAATATCCACCAGCTGGTCACCGATGCGTTTGCAGTCGTGAACAATCTTGAGTGAAGCACTGATCTGACGCAGGTCGCTGGCAACCGGCTGCTGCCGGATGAGCAGGTTGAAGCAATTGTTTTCAATCTCATTGCCTTTGTTCTCAATCTTTTGATACAGGAGCCTGATCTCGGGGATCTCCACCTGGCTGTTGCCGTTAAGAAAAGCCGCGATCAGTTCCAGGGAATTTTCACATAACAGGCCTAAAGAGATGACCGAGCGTTTTAAAGTCTGGAGCTGCTCGTCAAATAAATTACGTACCATAGCCGTACCTCCGTAGATGGCTCCGGCACCTTTAGTATAAGTCTTCCAGCAGCCGGGAGCAAGTTTTTTTATCATGGCAGGGGCCACTACCCCTAAACTTGTCCTCAGTGTAGCCAGTTTCCATTAAAAGCAGGGGAAGGCTCTGTTAAATTTATGTAAAAAAAGAGCGCTGACAAGCGGCCAGGCCCAAACTTAACCGGACCGATCCTGTTAGCGTTCTTGTTGTGCTAGCTTTTCTTTTTCGTCCTGCACGTCCGAGACGGTGCCTACCATGCGGTACACTTTGCCGCTGCTGTCTGCCAGGCTGGTGTAGTGCAGCCGTACCCAGCGGAAACCGTTGCCCCACAAATTGGCCCGGTACTCAATGGTCCCGGTGACGGGCTTGACAATGGCTCGTTTAATATCCCGGCGCAGCTTGTCCCGGAAAGCCGGATGGATGATAGGACTGCGGGCCAGATATTCCCAGTAGCGCTTGTAATTTTTGCGGAAGATCTGGTTATTCTCCAGCCGGATCTCGAAGCGGAGATAATCGGCCAGTACATCGTAATCAAAGATGCCCAGGCCAATCTGTTCCACGATGAGCCGGTTGCGGGTATTTTCTGCTTCCTGGTTGCGGCGGCTGGTTACGTCTTCGATAGTCAGGATGGCCTGCCTGGGTTCGCCGTTTTCATTGCTAATACTGATGGCCTGGCAGGATTCCCAGTTGTAAGTACCATCTTCATTGATGAAAGGGATGGGGTCCTGGGTAAAACAGGTTTCCCGGCCCAGACGGTCATAAAAATTCTTGTAGGCCGGCCAGGCTTCGGGGCTCACCTTGTGCCGCAGGCTTTCCGGCACGCCGGTGACTACTCTGGGCACGTGATGCTGCTCAGCATAAGCTTCCGGCATATATAAAGTATGGTTTTTCAAATCATAGCGGCAGATAACTTTGCCCAGCTGATTAATGGCTAATTCCAGCAGCCGGTTGCTTTCCTGCAGCTCATCCTGCAAATGTTTTTCGGCGCTGCAGTTGGTAATGGACAGGTAGAACAGGGAACGTTCCCGGTTCTGAGCCAGCAGTCTGGCCCGCAGCCGTAGCCACATGCTGTTGCCAGGTGTGGAAAAACGCTTATTGCAGACGATGCAGCCGGTTTCTTCAGCGCTGGAGGTGGCGATATCCAACATCTGGATTAGCAAGGTTTTATTGGCCTCATCAAAATCCCGTAGGCAATGTTCCGCCGATGGCGCAAAGATTTCCCGGGTGCAGCCCAATTCCCGGTAGAAATTATCATTGGTGCGGATAATTTCCAGGTTGCCGTGATAGTATTCCACGATAGCGGCGCCGCCCACAAAACTGTTAAAGAGCAGGGCGGTCTGGGCGGACGGGTCCCAGAAAGGAGACGCGCCGGTCAGGTTCAGGTTGTGGAATAAGTGTGGCTGGGAGATGTGGCTGTGCTCCAGCAGCTTGGTAAATTCTGCTGCCGGCATGGGTTTGGCAAAATAATAACCCTGCATGAGTGCGCAGTTTAAACTTTTTAAATAGTCGGCCTGGGTTTGGGTTTCTACACCTTCGGCCACCACGGGCAGCTTTAACCAGTGGGCCATGCGGATCACGGAACTGAGGATATTGCCGCCCCGTTCCTCGTTGCCTTCTTCCAGGAAGCGCATATCTAGTTTCAGGATGTCTACCGGTACCGTTTTCAGCATGTTCAGCGAGGAAAAACCGGAACCGAAATCGTCCATTTCCACGGAAAAGCCTAAAGCGTGCAGCTGGCTTACAGCTTTGATGAGCTGAGCCGAATTTTCCACGTAGGCGCTCTCGGTAATTTCCAGTTTTAGCTGGGAGGGCGTCAAACCGTATTTTTGAACCAGCTGGCGTAAATGTTCGCACAGCTCCGGATTATAAATATCTACCCGGGACATGTTTACGGAAACAGGAATCGTGGTTTTACCGGTATCACGATGCCATAACTGCAGATAACGGCAGCTTTCTTCCCATACGAAAGCATCCAGCTTGCTGATAAAACCGTTACGTTCAAACAAAGGTATAAATTTTCCCGGCGGCAGCAGACCTTTCTGCGGGTGCTGCCAGCGCACCAGGGCTTCCGCCCCGATAAGGGTGCCGGTGTCGTAATCGTACTGGGGCTGGAACCAGACCTGGAACTGTTTTTCCGCCAGGGCCTTTTCCATATCGTCGGTCAGTTGCTGTTCTTCCAGGAGCTGCTGACGCATAGTTTCATCATATAAAGCCAGGCTGGTCTCGGAGCGACCCTTTAGGGAGATCTGGGCTAACATGGCCCGGTCAATCATCAGGTTCACATCCAGGGACGGGTCATCGATGACAAAGACGCCCAGCCGTCCGGTTACCTGCAGCGGTACGCCCAGTTTGTGTTCTGCCTTCTTGGCCACCATCAGCAGTTCTTCCCGCAGGCCGGCTTTGTTAGGCAACAGCAGCAAAAAAGCATCCGCTACATCATGGGCCACTACGATATTTTCATCGTTATGGCGGTAGCGCAGCAGTTCTTCGCCTAACAGGCGCAAAGTTTTATCGCCGGCGGCATGGCCGTAGCGGTCGTTGATAATTTTAAAATTATTCAGGTCCAGGCTGATCATCACATAACTGCCTGCCGGTTTATTTTTGAGCAGCAGGGTAGCCTGGTCTACAAAAGTTTTGCGGTTGTACAGACCCGTGAGCACATCAAAGTTAGACTGATAGTCAAAGGTCACATCGCTGCGGGTGGCCATCAGGGTTTGCCGCTGCTTGTCCAACCAGGTGAAACGCCATTTTTTGTACTGGGTGCTGCCACCGGTAGCTTGCACCGGGTAAATTAAAGAATAAGTGGGTTTAAAGTTCAAACCCCGGATAATGGCGGGTAAGGCGAATTTGGCGGCGGCATCCGCCTGATATTCCGACGCCAGCAGGATACCGATGGCGTGCCGGACATATTCTGCGTAAGCTACGCCGGAGGTGAAATTCCGGGGCAGCGCCTGATGAGGGTTGAGCACGTTGAGCAAAGTGGCGGAACGGACGTCGATCAGCGTCAGATATTCGTAATCCAGTTGGATCAGATGTCCGATTAACTTAGAGGCCTGATCGGCTTCCTGCAGGTTAAATTTAGTTTTAGCTTCGCTCATACGGTGTTCACCTCCTCTGCTTCAGGTAATTTCCTAAAGATACTGATTTAGTGGGGTTTAGATTATATTTTTAAAAGTAATTTGATTTTATAAAAAAAACAGTTTTTTGTCAAATAGGAAGAGCAGCGCCGGAAAAATCCCGCGCTGCCCTTAACTAATAAATTACCACATACCAAGTACTTTCCACCAGATGGCGCCAATGCCCAGGAAGCAGATCATATTAACGATGGAAACGCAGAAACCAACTTTCCACCATTCAGGCTGGGTATGGTAGCCGGCGCCGAAATAAATAGGTGCGGGGCCGGTAGCATAGTGGGTTAGGCCGCCCATGATACCGGTGAGGCAGGCTAAAACCATGGCTGCGAAAACCGGCGGAGCGCCGGCGGCGATAGCCACAGCCAGGAAAGCTGCGTATACGGCGCTGACGTGAGCGCTCAGGCTGGCAAAACCGTAATGGATATACATGTAGATAATAGCTAACAGATACAGGGTGGCGAACCAGGAAATACCGGTGAGGCTGCCGGCCACGCCCTTGGCAAACCAGGCGATGAAACCGGATTTAGCTAAACCGCCGGCCAGGCTCATGAGGCCGCCCATCCAGAACAAAGTATCCCAGGCGCCTTTTTCCGTGGTTACGTCGTCCCAGTTAATGGCACTGCGCACCAGCATGATACCGATGCAGACGAAAGCTACCATGGTAGCGTCCAGTTTGGTGAAGGAGGCGGTCGCCCACAGGATCAGGGCCAGGATGAAGACACCCAGCACCGTCTTCTCGTCTTTGGTCATGGGACCCATCTTAGCTAATTCTTTGCGGGCAATTT
>JAKVKY010000056.1 GCA_022484685.1 Acidaminococcaceae bacterium
TACGGTAGCAGCTATTCAGGCTGCTCATCCTAATGTTAAGGTAGTCAAGGCTTTCACCAGCCACATTATCGTGGACAGGATCAAGGCTAAAGAAGGTCTGACCATTCCTACTCCGGAACAAGCTATGGCTCAGCTCAAGGCTGAAGGTTACAATCGTGTAGCCATTACTTCCCTGGACCTGTTCCCCGGCATGGAATATGCTTATGATACCGCCGTTTTCGATCTGTACAAGAAAGATTTTAAGAAGATGACCTGCGGCGTGCCCATCATGTACTGGATGGGTCAGGAAGACCAGCGCGATGACGTGGCAGAATTTGCCAAGGCAGTCAGCACCCAGTTCAAGAAACCGGGCAAGAGCGAAGCCGTTCTGTTGATGGCGCATGGTACTCCGCATCCGTCTAACGCTTACTATTCTGTACTGCAAAACCGTCTGGATGCCGCTAAGCTGGGCAACGTGTTCGTATACACCGTAGAAGGCTGGCCGCATCTGAGCGATGTTATCCCGCAACTGAAAGCTAAGGGTGTGAAGACTGTAACCCTGATGCCAATCATGATGGTTGCCGGTGACCATGCTAACAACGATATGGCTGGCGCTGAGAAGGATTCTCATAAGAGCCAGCTGGAAGCTGCAGGCTTTAAGGTTAACACTTATCTCCATGGTCTGGGCGAGAACGCCGCTGTACGCAATATGTTCGTAGAGCGCGCCAACGAAGCCTGGGATACCCTGGAAGCTAACCAGGCCCAACATCACGGCAAGAAATAAGTTGTAACAACTAAAAACTGGACATAATTAAATCCCGGCCGGAATATTTTCCAGCCGGGATTTTTTGGTAGTTAGCTAGTGCCGGGATTAAGATAAATATTGGGCCAGGGTAGCATAGAGGGCCTGGGAGTCAATCGGCTTTGCCACATGGTCGTTCATGCCGGCCGCCTTGCTTTTCGCCACTGCGTCAGCAAATACGTCCGCCGTCATGGCGATGATGGGCAGTTGGGCCACATCCGGACGTTCCAGGGCCCGCAGTTTTGCCGCGGTCTGGTAGCCGTCCAGGATAGGCATCTGGATGTCCAGCAGGATCACATCGTAGGTACCAGGGGCGGCGGCGGTAAATTTATCCAGCGCTGCCTGTCCATTCCGGACGGCGTCTACCTGCAGGTTAAACCCGCGCAGGATCCGGGTGGCAATCTCGGTGTTGATGACATTGTCTTCTGCCAGTAGTATCCGGCCGTGAAGCGGTTTATTGCTCTCCGGGTGGTCTTGTGCCAGCTGTCTGGAACGGCAGCGGGCCAAATCTTCCGGCGTGGCGGCGGGCAGTGTTAATGTTACGGTGACGGTGGTGCCGCGGCCCCTTTCGCTCTGAAGCGTGATGGTACCGCCCATCAAATCTATCAGTTTCTTGACAATGGAAAGTCCCAGACCGGTACCCGTGGTAGCTTTAGACCGTCCGGGATTGTCGTGTTCCTGGGTAAAAGGCTCGAACATGGTTTGCTGAAACTGTTTGCTCATGCCGATGCCGGTATCCTGAATCGTAAAGCTGCAGGCAATCCTGCCATCCGGTAAGGCATCGCTGGCGGAAGTATAGGTGATGGTACCGCCCCGGGGTGTGTATTTGACAGCATTAGAGAGCAGATTTACCGTAATCTGGTCAAAACGGACCCGGTCCACGATAATGCCTTTGCCGTGAGCATGGTGGCCCTCATGTATCACAAGCTTCTGTCCCTTCTGGTTACACAAGGGCGTAAAAATATTGCGCAACCCCTGCATATATTCGTCAAAAGGATACGGTTCCGGGTGCAGTTCAATCTTGCCGCTTTCGGCCTTGGAAATATCCAGAACATCGTTTAACAGGGACAGCAGATAGTGGGACGACTGGCTCACCTTATTAAGTTCTGCCAGGGCCTTGTCCTTGTCGGCGATGTCTTCTTTGGCAAATTTCAGCATGCCGATGATACCGTTTAAAGGCGTGCGGATATCATGGCTGATGCGGGAGATAAATTCTGATTTAGCCAGGTTGGCGGTTTCAGCTTCATGTTTGGCCTTTTTCAGGGCGATGAACTGTTCCTG
This sequence comes from Acidaminococcaceae bacterium, assembly GCA_022484685.1. GTDB lineage: Bacteria > Bacillota > Negativicutes > Acidaminococcales > Acidaminococcaceae > JAKVKY01. The sequence continues at coordinate 2,063 of JAKVKY010000056.1, forward strand.
CTCCCGGGCATAGGCATCCGTCACGTCAGAACGGATCATAAGGATGTCTCCGTCCGGTTGTTCCAGCCAGGTGTAAAGCAGCTGGATGCAGAAGACTTTTCCTTCCGTGTGTCTGATGTAAGTTACCTTATGCAGATTGTTTTTGTGCAAACCTTCTATGATGGCAGGCAAGGCTACCAGAGCGTCGTAATCCCATTGTTCGCCGGCAGCAGTTATTAAGCTCCGGACGTAGGCACAGCACTGTTCGTAGTCCAGGAGTTCGCCAATCTTGGCAGGATAGATGGCAGGCTTCAGGCTCCGGAACTCAAAAGTTTTGGTGGTGGGATGAATGATACCGATGTAATCGAAGCTGACATCCAGGAGTTTTTTCATGAGGAATTCATCCCGTTTGCGGCCATCAATATCAAAAGAGTAGGTAAAAGCTTCTATATCGTCGGTGTAAGGATTCTTGACCAAATCCAGGAAACCTTCCCGCCAGTGACGCATGCCATTTTCATAGACCACGGGATATTCCAGGGAAATCTTTTCAACGCCTTTGTTAAAATTTTTTAGTAATAACTTACGGTCAAAGCGGCGGTAAAATTCGGCCCGTACATCTTCGTCCGCGATTAGCTTGGCAAAGTCGGCAAAATAACCATCCACCGTTCCGGAATTTTGCAGTTCCAGCACCGATTTAATCTTGCTGCTGCCCCGTTTACCGTTGTCGCAGCGGTTCTGAGTCAGGTTCAGGTGGAAAGAACCGTAGGATTTGGGATCGTTGATCTGTTTGTAGGCACGGGCAAATTTATCTTCGGCCATTTTTTGGTCGGTGATATTCTGCCCAAAGCCATAGATGGTCAGCAGCTGGCCGTTTTTGTCCTGAATACGGCGCAGGGCCATACGTTCGTACTGCTGCTCTTTCTGGCTGGGCAGTTTAAAACGGATGATGCATTCCGCCGCCGGCTCCCCGGCATCAATAGCACGGTAAGTTTCCAGGAAGGCTTGGCGGTCCTGGGCATCCACGTAAACGGCTATAGATTCAGGAAAATTTTTAATTACGGCCGGTATACCTAGTTTTTGGCAAATCAGGCCGGTGTAACCGCTTTGCAGCATATGGACACAATGTTTTTCCGAATCGTAGGTCCAGATGATTAACTTGGAAAGCTGGGCGGCATCATCATAAATCTGGCGCACCTTGACCAGTTCTTGTTCTGAAGCTTTCTGCCCGTCCATGTCCAGGAAAGAAGCATAATAATACTGTGCTCCGTCCTGTGCATACGCCGGCCGGAACTGGTTGTTGACCCAGTACAGGTTGCCGTCTTCGCCAACAATCCGGTACGTAACGCTGCCTTCCTTGCGGGCACCGCTTTGAACGGCGGCAAGTTCTTCCATGAACAGATGCCGGTCACCGGCGGAAAGCCAGTCCACCGGATTGTCGCTCTGGCGGGACCAGTATTCTTTGCTGCCGTGGTGCAGGGTATAAAAACCCGGGTTGGCATATTCCAGATGGATGCGGCCGCCGCGTTCAGAAAAGACGGCGACGCCGCCGGGAATGTTATTAAGGATATCCTTCAGGGTAGAGTGTGGGTTTACAGGCATAGGCATACTCAATACCTCCGTTTCAGGACATAATGAAGTCCGGGGAAACTAGCAGGAGTAAATTAGCATTATTTATAAAAAATTATACCACTAAAACTGGCGAGCGCAAAATATCATTTTCTTTGCCGGGCGCCGGACGATAAACAAGGCTTTAGTCCGGGCGCATCTTGTGGTATAATTCATAAATACACAGCTTAAGGAAGGGTTTACACTGATGAAATATCGTTTATTGTTATTATTGACCGCCCTGATCTGGGGCGCGGCGTTCGTGGCACAGCGGGTCAGCAACGCTACCATGGGCCCATTTGCTTTTAATGCTACCCGCTATGCCTTGGGCACCCTATCCGTACTGCCACTGGTCTTGTGGCAGCGGGAAACGGCTTTGCGGCCGCAGGCGCCAGCCTGGCTGACCTTACCCCGGGCCTGCTTTTTTCTGGGCCTGGTCCTGTTTGCCGGCACCACTTTCCAGCAGGTAGGCATGATTTACACTACCGCGGGCAAAGCCGGTTTTATCACGGCATTGTACATCGTGGCGGTGCCGCTGCTGGGATTTTTTATCGGCCAGCCTTTCCGGCTCTTGCATCTGGTAGGTCTGGGACTGGCCATGCTCGGCCTCTATCTGCTGGCCTTTCAGTCCGGGGCGCCCTTAAATTTTGGCGACCTGCTGGAATTATGCGGCGTTCTTTTCTGGGGTTTTTCCATCCTGGGCATCAGCGCCTTTGTTAAATATTATGCCAGCATCGTGCTGGCTTTTGGCCAGCTGGCAGTCTGCACGCTGCTCAATTTTGCCGCCATGTTCGTGACCGGCGAGAGCCTGACCACCGCTATGATCATGCAGACCCTGCTTCCCATCCTGTACGCAGGTATCATGAGCAGCGGCGTGGCGTACACTCTGCAGGTGTTCGGCCAGGCCAAGGTACCGCCAACGGAAGCATCTTTATTGCTCAGCATGGAGATGGTCTTTGGCGCCCTGTCCGGTTACCTGCTGTTAGGCGAGACCATGAATACCCGGGAACTTTTAGGCTGCGCCCTGATGGCCTGCGGTATCTTTGCGGCGCAAATTCCCAGCCGCATCTTGTGGCAGCGGCAAACGTGACAAATTATTTTACAATAATTATTCCGCTGTGGTATAATAATGATGAAAAAAATATTATTTTTATACACAATTTGCCATTTTATAGTCTGATGTTCTGACCGGCCTTGTAATTATCATGGCCTGACGACGAACTGCCTGGTCCGGAAAAACCCTGGAATATGAAATGCAGGAGGCGTGGCTGTGGACGAAAAACAAAGACTGCTGGAACAAGAGGAAGAAATCAAGGATTTACTGGCGGCGGTGCCCGGAGGTATTTTTAAGTACGAAGCCAAACGCCGGGGGCAGTTTACTTTTGTCAGCGCCCAGTTGTTACGGTTGTTAGGCTATACGGAAGCGGAATTCCGGAAGAAATTTAATAATTGCTTTGATGACATGGTCTATAAGGAAGACCGGGAAAAGGTTTTACAATCCATTGACGACCAGATCCAGAACGGGGAGTTCGACACCTGTGAGTACCGGATTGAGACCAAGAGCGGTTTTTTAAGATGGTTTTACGATGTGGGCCACCAGGTTACGGACGAGAACGGCAAGAAATGGTTCTACGTGGTGGTGGTGGATATTGATGACCGTAAGCGGCTGCGGGAAGAACGGGAAATAAAGAAACAGCTGGAAGCCCAGCTGCTGGCAGCACGGGAAGCCAACCGGGCCAAGTCTTTGTTCCTGTCTGACGTGAGCCACGATATGCGCACGCCTTTAAACGGCATCATCGGGTTTACGGAACTGGCCCTGGGAGAAGGGGATGCCGCCAGGAAACAGGAATATTTGCGTAAGATTAAGTCTTCCAGCCAGGCGCTGTTGAACCTGGTGCAGGATACGCTGGATTTGAGTAAGATAGAGGCAGGTACTTATGCCTTGCGTCCGGCGCCGGTCAGCTGCAACGAGATTGTGGAGGCCATCACTACGGCCATCATGCCCATGGCAGAGGCCAAACAGATTACATTTACGGTGGAAAACAGCAAGGCGGTGCTGGCGGATATTAATACGGATGCAGCCCGGGTGCAGGAGATTATCCTGAATCTGCTGACCAATGCGGTCAAGTTCACGCCCCGGGGCGGGCATGTGGAACTGATTATCGAGTGCCTGAAAGCCACACCGGAGTATATTTACGATAAGATCAGCGTGCGGGACAACGGCCGGGGTATCAGCCCTGAGTTTTTGCCGCATGTTTTTGAAGCTTTTTCCCAGGAGCGGGAATGGGACGAGGAAAATACTACCGGGTCCGGTCTGGGATTATCCATCGTCAAGAAGCTGGTAGAACTGCTCAAGGGACGCATTGAAGTTACCAGTACACCCGGTAAGGGCAGCACCTTTACCCTGTACCTGGATTTTGCCCGGGTGGGCAACTATCAGAAGAAGGCGGAGCGGTCAGCTCCGGTGGCAGGGAATCTGCCGGGTAAACGTATCCTCGTGTGCGAGGATAATGCTATTAATGCCGAGATTGTCACAAAGCTGCTGGAGCATCAGAAGATGCAGGTGGTGCACGCTAAAAACGGCAAGGAAGG
>JAKVKY010000057.1 GCA_022484685.1 Acidaminococcaceae bacterium
GGGAACAAAAATATATCGGCGTTAACTGCGGCCGCTCCGGCGTGTACAACCAGGGGTACCAGGTGGTGCATCTGGGTTACGGCGTGGATCCGTCCGTGCAGCTGCCGACAATTTTGGGCGAGCGGGGGATTCCCTGTACGCTGTTAGGCAAAGTAGCGGATATCGTGGCCAACGCCAAGGGCACCAGCATTGGCTGTGTGGATACGGCTCAGGTCCTGGCGTTGACGCTGCAGGCTATGCACACGCAAACGGGCGGGTTTATCGCCACTAACGTGCAGGAAACGGATTTGGCCGGTCATGCGGAAGATACTAAACGCTACGGGGAAGTCTTACAAATTGCCGATGCCTGGCTGGGCAAGATCCGGGCAGCTTTGCAGCCGGGAGATATTCTGGTGGTGATGGCGGACCATGGCAACGATCCTACCTCGGGCAGCAGCCACCATACCCGGGAATATGTACCGCTGCTTTTAGCCAGCCCCGGTTTGCAGCCGGCAGCTTTAGGCTTGCGCCGGACCATGTCCGATGTGGGCGCCACGGCGGCGGATTATTTGGGTGTGCCGGCGCCGCAGGCGGGGACCAGTTTCCTGGATTTGCTCAAGTGGCAGTAACAGCTAAACGGTTCCATTTTTTCTGATACCCGTTGTAAACTGACAAGAGTTTTGGAAACCGGGAGGAAATAAAAAATGCGCGTTATCGTTGTTAAGGATTATGCGGAGCTCAGCCGCAATGCTGCCAGGATGGTAGCCGGACAAATTTATTTAAAGCCGGATTGTGTTTTGGGCCTGGCCACCGGCAGCACGCCCCTGGGAATGTACTGGGAACTCACGCAGGATTACAGGGACAGCGGCCTGAATTTTGCTGAGGTCACGACCTTTAACCTGGATGAATATCTGGGCCTGGCGCCGGACGATCCCCAAAGTTATCATTATTATATGCAGCAAAATTTATTCGCCAAGGTGAATATTAAGCCGGAGCATACACATATTCCCACCGGACAGCCCCAGGATATTGCCACGGCCTGCCGGGAATATGATGCAGCCATCAAGGCCGCCGGAGGTATTGATTTGCAGGTTTTGGGTATCGGCAAGAACGGCCATATCGGGTTTAATGAACCGGATTTAAAGTTCGAAGCCACCACCCATATGGTGAAACTAGACGAGGAAACTATTGCGGCTAATGCCCGTTTCTTTAAAAGTGCGGCCGAGGTGCCGCGTTTTGCCCTCAGCATGGGTATCAAGAATATCATGTACGCCCGGAAGATCGTTCTCCTGGCCAGCGGCGAAGAAAAAGCCGAGGCCATTTACCGTACCGTCTATGGGAAGATTACTCCGGTTACGCCTGCTTCCATCCTGCAATTGCACCAGGATGTGACCGTGATCGTGGAAGAAGGCGCCGCGGGTCTGCTTTTGGAAGGCCGGGCCCAGTCCTGAAAATAATTTCTTATCGCAAAAAAGACAGACATTATTGAAAAAAATACGGTAGTAGTATATAATTAAAGAGCAAATCCGGCGGCTGTACAAGCCGCATCCGATAGAAGCTTACTTGTACGGACGGGATAATTTCTAAGGCTTGCAAATTTTTGCGGAGGTGGTCCTTTATGAAAAAGTTACGTAAATCCATGCACAAGGCAGCCCTGGCTGCCACCCTGTGTGCAGCACTGATTAGTGGTACTACCAGCATCGCTCCGGCCACGCCGGCTTACGCCTGGGATACGGCTTCGGCCATCGGCGCGCTTATCAGCGTGGGCGCCCAGTATGCTTATGCGGAAAAGCAGCTTAGTTATCTGAACGGCGACGGCCGTTTTCAATACATGAACCAGGTGAAACAGCAGGTAGGCGTAGACCAGGCTCCCGAAGCCAACGCCATGCTCAGGGATGTGATGACCAGGCTCAGCGCTTCCATCGCCCAAACTGATCCCAGCATTAAACAAAAACCTTATAACTATTTTGTTAACAAGCAGAAAAGTTTTAACGCTTTCTGCACCCTGGGGCACAACCTCAGTGTGAACATCGGTCTGTTTGAGGACCTGAATTATAACGAAGACGAGATTGCTTTCGTGGTGGCCCATGAATTAGGCCACGGAGAAAAGAACCATCCGGCTGCCGGCGTGCGCAAGGCTTTACCGCTGGAACTGCTCTCGGCCCTGTATGCGTCCCAGAATCCTAACTCCGCTTCCATCATCGGCGCCACCGTGGCTTCCCGTATCGGCACGGCCAAGATGGTGACGAAACCTATGGAGTCCGAAGCTGATAAGCTGGCCTTTGGTTACGCCGTAGGCGCCGGTTATAATCCGGGCGCCGGCGCTGCTGTGTGGCAGCGCGTGATTGAGAAGGTTAATCCTAACGGCGGCAAGAGCAGTTTTATCAGCGATCTCTTTAACGACCACCCCGGTAATATTGCCCGCCGGGATAAATATAATGACACCATGTATGAGTTCAGCAACAAGAAAGTACATGTGGATCCCGATACAGGCATGATCCTGATCAAGGGCAAGAATTTCTACACGCCCAAAGCTGCTGACGGCATGACGGCTAAAGAAAGATCCTATCTGATTGCCGGCAACCTGAGCGCCGTGTTCCACAACCGCATGAGCGAACGCAACGTGTGGACGGACGGCAATAATATCCTGATGGTAGGCCCGCAACCCATCATGGCCATGGCGAGTGTGGCGGAACCGGCTGCTGTGCAGGATAATCTGCAGAGACTGGTGACGACTACCGGCGGTGAACTCAAAGCAACGCACAAAGAAGAACTGGCCGCGGCTAAGACCACGGTAAGCGGTAAAAAAGTTACGACGGTAGATGACGAGGCCCGTAAACGCGCAGCCTTGCAAAAACGTCTGGACAAGATTGCTGCCCAGGAACCAGCTGCTACCGGCAAATAAAATAAGCAGAAAAGAAACAGATGCAGCGACAGCGTCTGTTTCTTTTGTTTTAAAACCTTAATCATCATGAATTTGTATTTCTTTATTATGCCAGGTATGTTATAATAAATACGACTATAGGATGAGAGTGTTGATTTTGGTGGATGGGGAAGGGTGAACCTTAAATCATGTTGCAGAGAAAAATTTTACTGGTGGATGATCAGCCGATTAACCGGGCCATCCTGCGTAAGATGCTATCCAACGGGGAATATCAGTTTTTGGAAGCGGCAGACGGCAGAGAAGCGATTGAGATCCTGCACCAGCAGCATGGCAATGTATCGGGAATCCTGCTGGATTTATTAATGCCGGGCATGAACGGCCAGGAATTTTTGGATGTGAAAGCCAAGGACCCCGTGTTAGCCAATATCCCTGTCATCGTGACTACGCAGCTGGAAGATTCTTCCACGGAAGTGGAAGTGTTGGCCAAAGGCGCCAATGATTTTTTGCATAAACCTTACAATGCCCTGATTACCCAGCAACGTCTGGCCAACCTGATCAAACTCCACGAGACCGTGGACTTTGTGAATGCCATTGAACGGGATGGCATGACCGGCGTTTATACCAAGGAAGCTTTTTATCGCCTGGCAGCCGGCATCATTGCGGCAAACCCGGGTCATAAGTACGATATTTTAGTGACAGACTTTGAACGTTTCAAACTGGTCAACGAACTTTTTAGCATGGCGGAAGGCAATAAACTGCTGCGCTACTGGGGCCAGAGTCTGGACAAGGCCACCCGGGACGGCAAGATTCAGCTGGCCGGCCGCAGCGGCGGCGATGTGTTTATGCTCCTGGTGGACAAACAGCAGGGGTCTTTGTATGATTTATTAGCGGATCTGGAAAAAACTTTACAGGCTTATCCCCTCAAGCTGACCATAGAATTGAAGGCCGGCTGTTATCATGTGGATAACGAGACGTCCCTGGATACGATGTGCGACCGGGCCAGCATGGCTGCGGGCAGCATTAAGGGCAAATACGGCAAGCATTTGTGTGTATACGAAGACAGCCTGCGCCAGCATCTGCTCCAGGAACAGAATATTTTGAACAACATGCAGGAAGCGCTGGCCAACCACGAGTTTGTGGTTTACTACCAGCCTAAGTTTTCCATGGCAACCCGGACCACGGTAGGCGCCGAAGCGCTGGTGCGCTGGGAGCGTCCCGGTCAGGGCCTCGTTCCTCCGGATGCTTTTATCCCGCTTTTTGAACGTAACGGTTTTATCACCGATATGGATATGTATGTGTGGGACAGGGTCTGCGCCGATATTGCCGTCTGGTACCAAAAGTACGGCAAGGCGATGGTGCCTATTTCCACGAACGTGTCCCGGGTAGACATTTACAATCCCCATCTGGATCAGATTCTTTTAGATCTGGTGCACAAGCATCAGATTCCGATCGAGCTCTTACATCTGGAAATCACCGAGTCGGCCTCGATGACCGGCGATAATCAGCTGATCCAGGCAATCAGGACTTTGGATAAGGCAGGGTTTACCATCGAGATGGACGACTTTGGCAAAGGTTATTCTTCATTAAATATGCTTAGCGAACTGCCCATTGATATCATTAAGATTGACCGGGACTTTTTACGCAGTTCTAATGACGATGTCAGGCAGCGGGACGTAATCCATTTTGTCATCGGCCTGGCGAAGAAGATGGGTGTAGGTACTATCGCGGAAGGCGTAGAGACTGAGGAACAATTGGAATTTTTGCATTCCGCCCAGTGTGATATGGGACAAGGTTATTTTTACGCCAGACCGATGCCCCACGAACAGTTTGCCAGGATGCTGGCTCAAAAAGCAGGCCAATAAACCAGCTGTTGTTTGACAAAAAAATATTTTTCACATAAATTTCACAAATCTCTTTTGACTGGATAGTCAAAAGCGCTTGCATTTTTTAAGCAAACCCTGTATAATAGGCCGTAGAAAGGCTTAATAGGATTATAAAACGTGCAAGGAGATAGGCGGGAGCCGAGGCTTGGTAGAGGAAACAAGGCAACTCTTACCGCGTGGGCCGCAGCAAGCGCAGTTTCTCCGGAAACGTTTTATGATATATAAAATGTTTTCCTAAAGGAGGAAAAAATTATGAAAAAGTCTTTAGTATTAGCTATGGCAATCGCCATGGGCATCAGCGCTAGCGCTTTTGCCGCTAATCCGTTCTCCGATGTACCTGCTGGCCACTGGGCATATGGCAGCATCGCAAAGCTGGCAGCTGCTGGCGTTGTTGATGGTTACGGCGATGGCACCTATCGTGGCGACCGCCTGATGACCCGTTATGAAATGGCTCAGATCGTTGCTCGCGCAATGGCTAAGGGCGCAAACGTTGACCGTCTGGCCAGCGAATTCGCTGATGAGCTGGATAGCCTGGGCGTACGCGTTGCTAAGCTGGAAAAGAAGAGCGACAACGTAAAGGTTACCGGCTATGCTCGTTATTCTTACATGGATCACAATGTAAATAACAAGGATGCCGCTGATGCACGTAAAGACGGTGACTATGCTGCCAAGCTGCGTAGCCGTCTCTGGTTTACTGGCGCTGTAAATGACACTTGGAACTATG
>JAKVKY010000058.1 GCA_022484685.1 Acidaminococcaceae bacterium
GGGCCCAGGCCGTAACATTTACGACCCAGTCCCTGGTGGTGCTTAGCAATATGACCCTGCAGACGGTACGCAAGACGGGCGGCGCTATTTTATTAGCAATGGCCCGCCGGGGTCTCTTCTTAATTCCGCTCTTATTAATCCTGCCGCGCTGTCTGGGTATCGAGGGCCTGATCCTGTGTCAGCCTCTGGCCGATGTGGCCGCCATCAGCTTATCGTTTTTGGTCATCCGTTTGTTCTTTAAGCATCTGCCTCATAAAGATGGGGTAGGGTCTTAAATTTAGTAATTTGCAGGTGTGTAGAAATAAATCAGGTAGTCACAGTAGTGGGGAGGTAAACGGCCATGAATTATGAGCAAGTATTAGCACAAGCCAGACCGGTAATCGGGAATATTTGTAAAGCTTGTCCTGTATGCAACGGACGCGCCTGCGGCAATAAGATGCCCGGACCCGGCGCCAAAGGCGTAGGGGACACGGCTATCCGCAACTACGAAAAATGGCAGGAAATCCGGGTGAACATGGATACCCTGGTGGCAGCCGGACCGGTCAGCATGGAACGGCAACTGTTTGGTAAAACTTTTAAGTATCCTTTTTTTGCGGCTCCTGTAGGCGCCGTGAAAACGCATTACGGTGCTCAATACTCGGACGCGGACTATAACGGCATCCTGCTGCCGGCCTGCGCCGAAGCCGGGATTCTTGCTTTTGCTGGCGACGGGGTGGATGCAAAGGTCATGGAAGGAGCCGTGGCTGCCATTAAAAAAGTGGGCGGGCTGGGTATTCCCACGATTAAACCCTGGAACATGGAACTGGTACACCAGAAGCTGGAACTGGTAGCGACCAGCGGCGCGGTAGCAGTAGCCATGGATGTGGATGGCGCCGGTCTGCCGTTCTTAAAAAATATGCAGCCGCCGGCCGGACCCAGGTCCCCGGAAGAATTGCAGGAAATCGTAGCCGCCGCCGGCAGACCTTTTATCGTCAAAGGCATCATGACGGTACGGGGTGCGCTTAAAGCCCAGCAAGCCGGAGCGGCAGCCATCGTGGTTTCGAACCACGGCGGCCGGGTGCTGGATCAATGCCCGGCCACGGCGGAAGTTTTGCCGGAAATCGTGGCGGCGGTCCAGGGGAAACTCAAAATTTTTGTTGATGGCGGCATCCGCAGCGGCGTAGATATTTTTAAAGCTTTAGCCATTGGCGCCGATGCGGTTTTAATCGCCAGACCTTTTGTCACAGCAGTATATGGAGCCGGTGCCGCGGGTGTACAGATTTATATTCAGAAGCTGGCCGGAGAGTTGGAAGATACTATGCTCATGTGCGGCGCCAGAAGTTTGGCGGACATTACGCCGGACATGGTACGACTGCCCCGCTAAAATAGTAATCGGCGTACCCAAGAAAGTGTGTCAGCAGCGCGGAAAAGTGGTATAATACTTTTGTATGAGAAAATTAAATTGCAATATGGCTGCATAACTGTGTACATTAGGAAGAAGTGGTTAAAATGTTTGGAGCCAAAAAAGCAGCACTGCAAAAGTTATTATCTTTATGGAACAAGGGTGCTTTTGAAGTTGAGTACTGGGATGGGACCAGGGAAAAGATCGGGACGGGTAATCCCGGGTTCACGCTGGTCTGGAACCGGGAACCCACTTTAAAAGACATTAAACCCACGGATATTATCCTCACTATCTCCGAAGCATACATGAACGGTCTGGTAGATATCCGGGGCAACATGGATAACGTCATCCGCACCATGTTCGTCAACGATAAGGAAGAGCAGGTCGTAGCAAAGTACGATTTTGCCAAGCTCCGCAAGAAACTGGACGCAGGTCTGGAAGCGGAGGAAGCCAAGGATATACATCTGCATTATGATCTGGGCAATGACTTTTTTGCCCTGTGGCTGGACAAGACCATGAGTTATTCCTGTGCTTATTTTGAAACGCCTCAGGATTCCCTGGAGCGGGCGCAGGAACAAAAAATTGAGCACAGTCTGCGGAAACTGCGCTTAAAACCGGGCGAAAAGCTGCTGGATATCGGCTGCGGCTGGGGCGCTCTGGTCATTAAGGCGGCCCGGGAGTACGATGTGCAGGCGGTAGGTATTACCCTGAGCGAGGAACAGTGCGCCGGCGCTAATGCCAAGATTAAGGAACTGGGCCTGGAAAACCGCTGTCAGGTCCGCTATCTCAACTATCTGGATATGGATGCCACCAAGGAACAGTTTGATAAGATTGTCAGTATCGGCATGTTCGAGCATGTAGGCAAGGAGTTTTTACCGCTGTACTTGTACAAGGTTAATTCCCTGTTGAAAGAGGACGGGCTTTTCTTACTGCATTCCATCATGGGGACGGTGACAGCGCCGACCAATTCTTTCATGCACAACTATATTTTCCCGGGCGGGTATGTGCCTTCCGTCCACGAAACCGTGGCCTTGTTCCCGGATTTTAGGCTCAACATCCTGAACATGGAAAGCTTGCGGCTGCACTACGCGGCTACCCTGGACCGGTGGCACGCCAACTTTATGAAACAGCTGCCGGCAGTGGAGAAGATGTACGATAAAAAGTTTGCCCGCATGTGGAGCTTATACCTGCGTGGTTGTGCGTCGGCCTTCAGGACCGGCTACCTGGATGTATTCCAGCTGCTGCTGGCCAAGACCAATAGCAATGATATTCCTATCAACGCCAAATATATTTACGACGAGCCAAAATAAAAGACGGGCCTCAATAAAATAAGAACCGGAGTCCAACTTGAAGTTGAACTCCGGTTTATTTATGTTCGGTTAAGTTCTCTTGCCTTTCAGCATCTTGTTACTTAACTAATCTGCTCCGCACTTTTATTTTGTTATCACCAGCCTGTTAGTGTGACGTTATTTCTGAACCTGCTGGCCGTTGGCATCATAGCAGGTGCCGTCGGCCCTGCAGTAGCCGCCTTGATTCTCCGCGGCAAACGCCATAGGAGTCACGGTCATGAGAATCAGCATTGCTACCAGTAAAAACTTTTTCATGATAGGCCTCCTTTTCTTTGTCTTTATTATACCAGATTTAGGGTAAAAAAGAAAGTGACAACTGTGTGAACGCCTCTGGTGATTTTAGCGGCAGGTGTGGTATAATATACTATCTTGAAGAACACAGGTATTAGTAGTCTAAAAGTTAACCGGCCACAACTAATATGGCGGTGCGGCTAAATTTGACCATAGGGAAAGGGTTATATGGAACAGATCGGAACAGGCAAAACTTATTTTACCATCAATTACGGCTGCCAGATGAATGAAAGTGATACCGAGCATTATGCCGGTCAGCTGGAAGCTTTAGGTTATCGTAAGGCTCCGGATTATGCCACGGCGGATGTGGTGGTGGTGAACACCTGCTGCGTCCGGGAAAGTGCCGAGAAGCATATCTGGGGGAAGATTGGCGAGCTTAAGGCGACTAAAGCCGGACATCCGG